>NZ_JBSSBV010000013.1:0-65454 GCF_054059115.1 Thermostichus sp. MS-CIW-26 | reverse complement strand
ATCGTATTCTTGGCCTATGCGTGATGACAACGATATTCACATGGCCGACACTGCGTTTTTAAAGGGCGTCGGCTACGGTCGGCGCTATCCTTCCCTGCCCTGAAGGACGGGGCTTGCCGCGCCTTTTGGTCAATGGGATCCCTCTCCTCAGGGCACGACCAACACCGGGCAGGGGGAGAGATCGATCACGCGGTGGCTCACGGAGTTGTTCTGCCCCTCTCCAGATAGGGTGAGGCCGCGGCAGCCCATCACAATCAGGCTGATCTCCAGCTCGTCTGCCACATCACAGATGACAAAAGGTACCTTCCCCTCTCGATACTCACTCTTGACGTTGCTAAGGCCGATTTGATGCAGGCCAGACTCCGTTTGCTTAAGCAGGTTGTGGATGTTCTGCCGGGCTTGCTCGGCTCGCTCCGGGTCAAGCTCCGTATCATCCAGCACAGAAAGCAAATACACTTGGCTCTTGTAGCGCTGTGCTATGTCCGCCACCAAGGGCAAGGCGTGGCTGGTTTCACGCGAGTTATCGATGGGAAAGAGCAGTTTGTCGAACATAGCCGAGGATTCCGCGGTCAAGCCCATTCCCTATCCAAGTTGGGGGCTTGCCCTATTCTATCAATTTTACCGGGAGCTCAATGGCCTCATTCCACCCCTGCCCGTTTTCCTGTTGTCAGGGGCTCCACCTGGGCTGCTTCGCCCTAGCTGCAAACGGAGCTCCTCTGCTGTTTGGATGAGTAGCCATTCTATCATCCCGCGAAAGTCCAGCCGCCCTAAGCCATGCTGGGCTGAAGTTTACGCAATTCCTGCCAAAAATCCATTATTTTCAGATTGACCAAACTTGGAAAAGAATAATGAAAAAAATGTCGCCCCCCAGGGCAAAACCACATTTGATCCCCTGGCTTTAGGTGGTTTCTCCACTTCTCGAGCGAAGCAGGATCCACAATGGGGTCATCCTTGCTGGCGCAAACCAACATCGGCACCGACACTTTCTGGGCTGGAATCGCTATCACCTGAAATAGGGAGTGAGGTATGGGAGAAGTATCCAAATCTTTAGCCAGAGCATAGGAGAGTGAGCGTGCTCGCCACTGTTCTGAAGTAGGTAGAAGGCTCTGGGCTATACGCACCAAGAGTTGTTCCCGACTCCAGCAAAAGATTTTTCGCTGCACATAGAAATGGGCATGCCAAGTGGTAGCAGGCCAACCTCCCACGGCCAGCAAGGTCAGAGACTGTACCCGCTGTGGGTAACGGCAGGCAAAAAGATAAGCGGCCACCCCGCTCAAGCCGTGGCCGATAAGATGAACGGGTCGATCCCAAGCTTTGAGATATTCGTATAGCAGCGTGATTACAGTCTCCAGGCTACAAGGCTCATCCTGGGTTTGGTGGTACTCCCAGTATGCTATCCGAAAGCATTTCCCCAGGGATCCTAATAAAGGCTGATCAAAGAGCTTGAGACTGGGAGAAATGCCCAGATACAGGGCCTCAAAAGCGAGCGCAGAAGCGGAGCTTAAACTCATATTCGCTATTCCATCTCGACTGTTAAAACCATCAAGGCTGCTAGCCAAACAAAAGATCTACAAAGTCCAGTAGCCAGAAACCAACCGGCAAAGTGCGGTTGAACCATGCAATTGTGAACAGTGCAATTGCCATTGGAAAATGCGGCCCAAAGGATCCGAGCCGATCTGGATAGAGGAGAGGGGACAATACCCCTCTCCTTTCTGCAGATCCCCGAACCAGGGAGCCTCAAACCTCATTCACAGCCCAGGCAAAATCTGGGCCAACACGTCCGCACTGTTCAGGAGCATGTAGGCAAACAGGGCACCGCCAACGCCGCCCACCAGAAACCCTCCCGCCAACTGGCTCCAGCCGGCACGGGTGCGCAAGTTTTCGGGCAAGTCCTCCGATCCTGCCGGTACTCGCACCGGCTGAGGGGATCCCTGCGATTCCGCCATCAGTTGCACTCCCGGCGTCGGATAGGCCACCTCTCCATAGGGGGTGTTCACCACCGCCACCAGCCGCGAGCGCGGAAAAGAGACTCGTCCATAGATCGAAAGACAAACCGTTAGGATCAGCACCAGACCAATGGCCGCCAGCGTACCTGCCGTCAGGGCTTGCTCCGAATTCCGCAGCGGACTCAACTTGTAAAACGGCCCCACCAGGAAGTACCCATGGGCCATGCCGATCTCCAAACCGCGCAGGAAAGGCGACAAGCCCTCCCGGTAGATGGGCAGGTTTTGCAGCAGCAGCAGGGTGAGATCGCCCTGGTTTACCGGCGTGTCCAAGTTGCCCACCTGGGGATCTGTGGCTCGCACCCAGCCCCCGCGCTGGAAGTCAAAGCCGCTGGCCGCCGCCCGCGCCCGGATGGCATGCCAGATGTGCCCCGCCAAAAACAGGATCCCCAAGACAAAGTGGGCTGTAGCCAACCAGGTACGGCTGCTTACAATTCCCCTTTCGTCAGCGGCCAGCCCCAGCGGCCCGTAAAAAGCCGCAGGGTAGGCGATCTCATTGACGCTGACAAAATAGGCCGCCAAGATGCCCATGTAAGCCAGGGCCCCCAGGCTGTAGGAGAGGTAGGCTTCGCCCGAGTAGATCAAGACTTGCTTGGCCCAGGCAAAGGGGCGCGTGGCTATGTGCCACCATCCCCCCAGCACGCAGAGCAGGCCCACGTAGATGTGTCCCCCCACCAGGTCTTCCAGGTTGTCCACGGCGGCCATGCCCTGCTGACCCATCAGCGGCGTCAAGTAGGCGAAGATCCGCAGCGGATTGAGGGTGGGATCCGCAACGATCCGCACGCGGCCCAGGTTGGCATCGTACAGCCCTCCCCAAAAGAGAGCCTTGGCCACCAGCAGCCATGCACCCAGCCCCAGCAGCAGCAGGTGGATGCCGAGGATGGTGGTCATCTTGTCGTCATCTTCCCAGTCGTAGCCGAAAAACTCGGCAAAGGTTTTCCCCTTGCTCAGCACCTCTGGTCCCAAAAGGGCATGGAAGATCCCTCCTGCCCCCAGCACTGCCGAGGCAATTAGGTGCAGAACGCCCACGACAAAAAAGGGATAGGGATCCGTAACCACCCCTTCTGCGTTGACGCCGATGCCCAAGCTGGCCAGATGGGGCAACAAAATCAGCCCCTGGCTGTACATAGGTTGATTTGGATCCCAGTGGGCCACCTCGAACAAGGTCATGCCGCCGGCCCACAGCATGATCAGCCCCGCATGGGCCACGTGGGCCCCCAGCAGCTTTCCGGATAGGTTGAGCAAACGAGCATTCCCTGCCAACCAACTGACCTGAGGGGATCCCTCAGCAGAAGTAGGCGATGAAGATAGAACTGCGCCGGTCATGACAAACTCCCACAGTATCAATGACAAGTTAAGAAGCCGGGTTTGAATTACAGATTGAAGAGCGTTTTTAGTTTAGCCGTCCACTCTTTAATTCGTTTTTCCGTCAGCTCTGGTTGGTTATCTTCGTCCAGAGCAAGGCCGACAAACTCACCGTCAACCACTCCCTTAGACTCGTTGAACTCGTAGCCTTCTGTAGGCCAGGAGCCGACATTTTTGCCGCCACGCTCGGCAATTTTTTCGGCCAGGATCCCCATGGCATCTTGAAAGTTGTCGGGATAGCCCAACTGATCCCCAACTCCAAAGTAGGCTACCGTCTTACCGGAAAAATCGATCTCATCCAAATTTGGGAAAAAACCATCCCAATCAGCCTGAAGCTCCCCAATATTCCAAGTTGGACAGCCGATGATTAAGTAGTCGTACTTCTCAAAGTCCTCAATGCTGGCCTCGGCAATGTCAATTAAATCTACATTGTCTTCGCCCAGCTCTTTTTGAATCATCTCGGCAGCTCTTTCGGTATTTCCGGTTTGAGTGCCGAAAAATAGACCTATTTTTGCCATTGCTCCTACCTCGAAACTGCAAGTGCGAAGCTCAAAATCAGATGGCTAGATAGTCAATGCCTTCAGCGTGCCGTTAGGCCTGCTGTGCAGCGAGCTCTACTCTGCCGGTACGGAAATTGAATCCTCGGGCTTTCAGGGCATGGAACAGGTGGCCCTGAAGGAAGAAAAAGGCCAGCCAAAAATGGGCATTGGCCAGCCAAACCCTAGATGTGAGAGCTCCCCCTTGCTCAAAGAAGGGATAGCGATCCAAGCCCACCTGCAGCAGCGGCCCATAGAAAACTTCGGGATAGACCACTGGGTTAACGGCAACGAAATAGGCGGCAATAAATCCCATCAAGGCCAAAGCTCCCAAGCTGTAGGAAAGATAAGCTTCCCCAGACCAGATAAAAATCCGTTCTGCCCAGGCAAAAGGCTTGGTCGCGATATGCCAAACCCCACCTGACACCAGGAGCAAGCCCAGCCAGAGGTGGCCGCCCACCACGTCTTCTAAAGTGTCCACCCCGGCGATCCAGTGGCGCCCTTCTATGCCCAACAGGTGGCCAAAGGGGTTCCAGTTGGGAGACACCAGGCGCACCTCTCCTGCCACCGGGTCGAACAAGCCGCCAAACACCACTGCCTTGAGCACCAAAAGCCAGGCTCCCAATCCCAGCAGCACCAGGTGGATCCCTAGGATGGTGGTCATCTTGTTTTTGTCTTGCCAGTCGTAGCTAAACAGGGGAAAGGCTTTGGGATCCAGCACCGCCGGCCCGCGCAGGGCATGAAAAATGCCGCCAAACCCCAAAAAGGCAGAGCTGATGAGGTGGATCGCTCCCACCGCAAAGTAGATATCCGTATCCAGGACTTCCCCGCCGGATCCCACCCCCAGCCCCAAGCTGGCCAGGTGGGGCAAGAGAATCAGCCCCTGCTCATACATCGGTCGGCTGGGGTCAAACTTGGCCAACTCGATCAGGGTCATCGCCCCTGCCCAGAGAACGATCAGCCCGGCATGGGCCACATGCGCCCCCAGCAGCCGGCCAGAAAGATCGGTCAAACGGGCGTTGCCCGCCCACCACGGGATCTGTTGTTGCGAGCTAGATCCCCCTTCTTGCTTGAGTGTCGTCGCTGTCATCTCCGCTCCTCTTGCGTTTCTAAACAAGCTTTTCTAGGAAAAGGCCAGAGACCTTGCCCCAGGCCCGCCTCTGGCCGCACGGACACATCCTTTCGAGACACGTAACCAACTGTTGAGAGTAAATCTCAACAGCGAGCTGTGACCTACTCTAGGCTTCTTGCAAACAAATATCAATGTCTTTAGAGTTAAGTTTTGTTAAGAGTCGGACTTGTATCCGCCCATAGCCCCACCTGGGGAAGCTGCAGATGGAAGCTGGCCCGCAGAGGGACGAGCCGGGCGATCCGGTGGCAGCCGGTGATAAAAATCTCTCCCTTCTTAAGATTGAGTCGCAATAGCTGGATTACAATCAAGCCAAAGTTGGCCAAGTCGAGGGCAAAGGAGTCGGAGGAGATGTCGAGGTATCTGAAGCTGTGGACGGGGATAGGGCTTTATGTTCTGGTCAGCGGGGCCGCTTGCGGGGAAACCCAAAAGGATCCCTCGGCTGCGGGCGGCGGGGATCCACCGGCCCTGAGCCAGGCTTCGCCTCAGCAGGCAGCTCAAATGAACCCGGAGTGTCGGCCTATCCCGGTGGATGGCGGCGGCGAGGGTGGGGAAGAAGGGGCAGGCTCTCGCCGGCCAGCCGTTGTGCTCTCTCCTGAGCAGCGGTTTCAGGATCGGCAGATTTTGCTCGACTTTGCCGATCAGGTGGTGATCCCTGCCTATGAGCAGTTGGTCGCCGATACCCAGGCCCTGTCTCAGGCCATCCAGGCCTTCGTGCAAGATCCCAATGCCCAGACTTTGCAAGCGGCTCGCCAGGCTTGGTCTGTTGCCCGCATCACTTGGGAGGAGAGCGAGGCTTTTGCCTTTGGGCCGGCGGCTTATTTGGGGCTGGATGCGGATTTGGACGAATGGCCCCTGAACGAGGTGGAGGTGCTGGAAGTTCTCAACAGCGGCGATCCCCTCACTCCAGAGACCGTGGCCGAGTTGGAAAGCGGGCAAAAGGGATTTCATGCCGTGGCCTTCTTGCTCTTTGGCGTGGATAACAACAAGTCTTTGCAAGACTTTACCGAGCGGGATCGGGAGTACTTGGCTGCCCTTGGCCCAGTTTTGGCGGATACGGCGGCAAAGCTGCTCAAAAGCTGGACAGAGGGAGTGCAAGGGCTGCCTGCTTTTCGCGAAGAATGGGTAAAAGCCGGCGAGGGCAGCAAGAGTTATCTCACGCTGCAAGCTGCTGCTGAAGAAATAGCCCAAGGTATTCTCGGCATGTTGGACGAGCTGGGCAAGGTCAAAATTGGCGAAGCCTTCGCCCAGCAAAATCCTTTTCTGCTGGAAAGTCGCTTTGCCCACCATTCGCTGCCGGAGTTCCAGGCCAATGTGCGCAGCGTTCAGTATGCTTACTTGGGCGGATTTAGAGATAGAAAAGGTCGTGGCCTGAGCCAATTTGTCCGGGACATCAATCCCAATTTGGATAGTCAAATTCAGTCGGAGTTACAAGCAGCGGCGGCGGCTCTCCAGGGGATCCCTGCCCCTATCGAAAAAAGCCTTTGCGATGCCAATGCCCGTGGATCTATTACTGCCGCTATGGAAAAAATTGAAGACGCTTTCGACAGCTTTGCTCAGGAAGTTGTGCCGCTCCTGCAGTAGTAAGAAAGTCCCAAAAGAGCTGAGTTGCCGATATTTTGATAGCCGATGCGTCGTCTTCTCCAGATTTTCATGCTGGGATTGGCCTCTCTTTGGGCGGCGAGCTTTCTGGCTTTCCCCGCTGCCCCAGAGGGATCCCAGCCATTGCCCCCTCGAGCGGGTGGCGAAACAACCCTTTGGAACCGCACCTCAACAGCCTACGAGCAGCCGGCTCCCAACTTGGATCCCCGCTGGGCCAGGTTGCATGCCCTGGGGGACATCGCCTTTGAGGCTCGCTTCGTCACCGCTCCGGCGCCTGTTAACCCCGGCCTTGGGCCTCTGTTCAACAACAACTCCTGCGCCGGTTGTCATGTTAAAAACGGCCGAGGTTTTCCTGACAAGGGGCAGCGGGTCGTCAGAGTCAGCCAGGTTGGATCCCTGGATAGAAGCGGGGATCCCCAGCCTTTTGGATGGGAGGCCATTGCTCCTCATAGCAACACTCCCCCTGTGGCCGGCATCGGCACGCAGGTTCAAGAAAAGGCCGTTCGGGGCTATCGGCCAGAGGCCAAGGTGGAGTTGCACTGGGTAGAGCAGACCAGAGAGTACGCCGACGGAACTCCCTACAGGCTGCGTTCTCCTGTTGTAAAGCTGTTAACTCTGGAGGGATCGCCCATCGATCCTGTCCTCATCTCCCTGCGGATCCCCCAGCCGGTGTTTGGAGCGGGCCTACTGGAGGCCGTTCCCGCTTCTAGGATCCTGGCAGCAGCCGATCCTGACGACGCCGATGGGGATGGCATCTCTGGCCGCCCCAACTTGGTTTGGGATCAAGAGCAGCAGCGTCTGGTGCTGGGACGGTTTGGTTGGAAAGCCAATACCCCCAACCTCAGGCAACAAACTGCGGCCGCCTACGCCAACGACATGGGTGTCACGAATCCTCTTTTTCCGGCCGCGGATGGCAGCCAAGATATCGACGAGGCCACTCTCCAAGCGACAACCGTTTACGTGCAAACCCTGGCCGTGCCTGGCCGCGCCCTTTGGCAGGATCCCCAAGTTCAGCGAGGGGAAAAGCTCTTCGTCCAAGCCCAATGCGCCAAGTGTCACCGACCAGAGCTACAAACCGGCATTCATGAGATCCCTGCCCTGGCCAACCAAGTCATCCACCCCTACACCGATTTGCTGTTGCATGACATGGGCGAAGGACTAGCAGATGGCCGCGCTGACTTCGAGGCCACGGGCCGAGAATGGCGCACCCCCCCTTTGTGGGGCATCGGCTTGTCGCAGACAGTTCTGCCCTCCTCCGGCTATTTGCACGATGGCCGCGCCCGCAGCCTCGAGGAGGCCATTCTCTGGCATGGGGGAGAAGCTGAACGCTCCCGCGAGATCTTTAAAAATATGGCTGCTGAAGACAGAGAAGCCCTGCTCTATTTTCTTCGATCCCTCTAGAGCTCTGCCCATTTCCGCAGCAGGTTCGCGTAAACTTTGGAGATCAAATCAAAGTGGCGTGTCTTGCCCGATTCCTGAAACATCTGCTGCCGCACAGTCTGTAAATCAAAGAGGATCTCGCGTTCTTGCGGATCCCTAATTAGGCTTTGAACCCAACTGACGGCAGCATAGCGGATCCCACGGGTTACAGGCTCAACTCGGTGCAAGGTGGAAGCAGGATAGAGGATCAAAGCACCCGCCGGCAGCTTGTAGGCTTGCTCCCCCTCGCTACTCTCGATCTTCAGCTCACCGCCATCATAGTCTTCAGGGGCACTTAGAAATAGCGTAAAGGAAATATCCGTGCGCATCAGCTGATGCCGATCGAGCATCAGCGCATCGTCGGTATGAGTGCCATAGGACATTCCCGCTTCGTAGCAGCTAATTAAAATGGAATGAATGAGCTTGGGCCGGGCAGCCATCTGGAACAACAAATTACGCTCTAGAGCTGCCAAGATAATCTCCTCTATCTTCCGTTGCTGAAGGGATCCCTTTGGCATTTGCCTATTGTTTTTGACAAGCCTGGCATTCCAGCCTGCCGTCAGAGCACCATCCACAAATTCAGCATCGGCTATGAGGGACAGAATCTGTTGCAATTCTGCTAAACTAAGAACATCGCCAATACACAAGATCATTATCAACCTCTAAAAAGCAAAATACATGACACCTTCTACACTAGCAAAACAAGCCTTATGAAAATCATGCCTACTTCGAGCATCCCTCGGAAACCTTAAGCATCTAGCAGAGAAAGTAGAGATCTTTTGCCCTATGCAGCCACCTTCTGGTATTCGACAAAAAGAGCTCTGCGAGCTATTGGGCTTAGACTACAAGGCTGTTGCCACCGAGGCAAAGCGTCTGGGCTTGAGCACACATGCCTATCTGCAACAGAAAACAGGTTGGATCCTGAAGGATGAACTCTATTATCCGCCCGGCACTACCTTTGACAAGTCAGCAGATGGCGAGTCAGTAGGATCGTCCCCTACCCCCTCAGAGGATTTGTCCTCTAGCAGCAAAATCAATTCCAGAAAAAGGAAAGACATCCTCTCACTGCTGTTGTTGCTTGTTGTCCTGTTAGCTGCCATCTTGCTGGCCCGTCGCTTAGATCCAGAGGCAACTCGAGAATTTATAGCAAAACTAGGCCCCTGGGCACCCCTTGCCCTGATTGGATTACGCTCCCTGAGTATTATTATTCCTGCCATACCCAGCACCCTTTACTCCATCTTGGCAGGAGCCCTCTTTGGATTTGGATCGGGAATCCTTTACATTGCAATTGCTGATTTTATCTCTTGTACACTTAACTTCTACCTAGCCAGAAAGTTTGGTAGAGACCTAGTACAGCGAGTAGTTGGGCGACAATGGATGTACAAAGTCGATGCCCTTTCAGCTAACTATCTGGAAAACAATATTTTTCTTACAGCTGGTTTTTTAATGACGGGCCTATTCGACTTTGTCGCCTACGCCGCCGGCCTAACCCAAATAAAATGGCAGAACTTTCTTCTCGCCCTAGCTTTGGGCATTGCCGTCTCTACACCCCCAGTAGTGGCTCTGGGGGCAGGGATCCTAGAGCAGGGAAGGTGGCTGCTGGGCTTTGCTTTGCTGGGAATGTTTGCTTTGGCGATGTTAAGCGGCTGGCTGAGTAAAAGGCGGCGTTCTTAACTTGCCTTTGATAAAGTCAGAACAAAAGCAAGGTCAGCAGTGGCTTCTAACTCATGGGGAACATTTGCCGAAATTAAGACAAATATGCCCGGAGATAGAGAGATCTTCTCACCTGCAAGGGTTAAGACTCCAGTTCCTTCAATGACGTGGAGAGTAGCGTCCCTTGTGGAGGTATGCTCGGAAATACTTGTGCCTCCCGCCATACAGAAAAGAGTATGTTGGCAGACTTCACTTTTCCAAATGATCTTGCTGAGAACTCCTTCCACAGAATAAGCAATGTGATCTTTGAGCTGCAAAAAAGGTGACTCAGGGGAGACAAGAGACATCATTAAGCCTCCTTCTTGGCAATCAGTATGATGTAGCCTAGGTTATTTCGATATCGGCTAAAGATTTGCTTCATAGATAAGATCCGCTGCCGGATTACAGGACGTGTAAGCACATTCCACACCATAGTTAAGAGCGTCGGCAATCCTTCCTCTGTAGCAATAGCAACGGGATTGAGCAAAGTTAAGGGGCCGGTGGCATACTGGACAACCGTAAGATTTGCTTGCTGAACAGTTGCAAGCCAGCTGTCAGTAGATAAAGGATTGGCATTGACATGGATTACGGAGGATAACTCCTTGCGGATAGCGTCGCTGTTGGATCCCTCAACTCGCAGCTCATGGCTGAGGAACTTACCCCCTGGCTTGAGACAATTGTAAATCCCTGACAAAATCTTAGATTTTCCTGCATCGGACTGCATTGTTAAAATAGCTTCCGCCAAGACATAGTCAAATTTCTGATCGATTTGATCTAGGTGAAAGATATCGCCCTCGAGGATCTCAACTTGGCCGGCTAGCCCTGCTGCAGAAACATTAGCGCGAGTGCGAGCAATGTTATCTGGATTTTTCTCAATGCCGGTAACATGTATGCCATAGCGCTTTGCCAATCGAATAGCCGTGTAGCCAAGGCCTGAGGCAAGTTCCAGCACAGTTTCTCCTCGACGGAACTCGGCAAACTTGAAGAGCCGTTCGGTAGCGCCAAAGCCCCCCGGTCGAAGTGCCTTTTTACCTGCCGCAGCCAGTACCTGGTGTCCAGGTGCATTTTTTGAGTCCAGCTTAGACATAGGTAACTCCAAAAAAGATACAGCCTTTTAATTTAAAATAGGGTACAGGTATTCAAGAGGAAGGAGAGAAAGGAATGCCGACTCATTCTTTGGATTTGCGGCAAAGAGTTGTAGCAGCCTATCAGGCAGGTAACACCTCCATCCGCCAGGTAGCTAAACGCTTCATGGTGACCAAAAGAACAGTACACCGCTGAGTGCGTCAGTACCAACAAACTCAAGATTTAGCCCCTAAGAAAGCAGGCACCAAGCGAGTGGGCATTTTGGAACAACATCGGCAGGAAGTGATGGCAATTATTACAGAACACCCAGACTTCTACCTGTGGCAGTATCAAGAACTGTTGCGCGAGCGCTTAGGAATCAATGTAAGCATCGTCACGATACATAATTTCTTGAAAAAGCAAGGAATGACTCTAAAAAAAAGACCTACCGCAGTGCAAAAGTCAAAGAAGAGGAGGTGCAAAGGGAACGACTAGCTTATAGTCAAGAAGTCAGGAATATTCCAGCGGAGGATTTGATTGCCATCGACCAGACGGGAGTCTGGGAGGGAATGGAGCGGAGAGTATCTCGGAGTTTACGTGGTCAAAGGGCTTATCATTATCGTCAGAGATACAAGGGTGAAAAGTATACGGTTATTGGAGCTATTTCCTTGAGAGGTGTAGTTGGCTGTCGTGTCATCAAGGGTGGGATGAAGAAAGGAGATTTTTTGGAGTTTTTGAGAAGCGAGCTATGTCCGAAGCTAGATGCGAGGAAGGTTGTGATTATGGACAATTTAAATATCCACAAGAGTCGGGAAGTTGAGGAATTGATTAGGGGGACAGGAGCACGAATCCTATACCTGCCTGTGTATGCGCCGGAGTTGAATCCCATTGAGATGATGTGGTCGGTGTTGAAGCATTTTATTCGGCAGCTTTGCAGAATTGGGAAATATAGCATGGAGCAGATAGTGAAGACTTCTTTACTACTGATCAATCCATCCTCCTTCCGAAGTTGGTTTGCTAAGTGCTGCTATTGTACCCCTTGAGCCCTTAACAGGCTGTACCCTGTGGCCATCTGTTTTGAGCTTGGCTGTGAGCACCTCATCACCTTCTATAATGAGAGATGCCCACAGCCGCAAAGAAAAACTTATTTTTCTCAGCTATTCGAAAAATCGAATATTAGAGAAGAGGAAAAGTTGAGGGGATGAACTTTTTTGGCCATCCTGCTCTTCCCAAATTCTTCTCTCAACCAGAATCCAATACCGACCTATTTTTTGATAACGATCTTCGTAGATCATCTTTGCTTGAGTTTTTTCTCCAGTTCCTGGGCTACAATACTCAGCAGTGTAGTGAGTGGGTAGGTAGCCCTCACCTGTATCGTAAAACTCTTGAACTGAGACTGTAATTGTCCGATTGGCAAGATGGCGATGTACCATTTGAATGTGCTTGCCCTGAACCCAGTACCTATCGGTAGAAGATAAGCCCGAAACAAGAACTTCAGTGATGTCTGAATTTTGTGGCTCTCCATAGGCAAAGGTGTGGCCACCGTGTTCCTCGTCGAAGGAATGACGAACGCGATGCACCATGACTTCCCACATCTGTTCCCGTATTTTCTGGCGGATCTCCTCGTCCTCGACGCCGGCAACATCGATCTTCATGTTGCGGTCAATACTCACAATTCCTGAGAAGGAGAGGCTGCTGTCACCTTCTTTGGGAAAGTAGGTTATCTCAGCTCGGTAGCCAGGAAAGTCTTTGTCCCAGGTGTAGCGATTCTCAAAAGCCTCCTTGAATAGCTCTCGGGCCGGAGCTTGCTGTGCTGCCATAATCTCCTCCTTAATGAGAAATTTTACTATTTAAATCCTAGTAGAGGCTGATGGCTGGCCTTGGGATTTTAAGGTTTCCTTATGACTGGCCACCCGCTCAGCTCTCTTGTTCTCGAAGTTTCTCGAAGTTCTTGGCGGTTACCGATGGGCAGGAAGGCGGAACCTCAATCCTTCACTTGGCCTGAGGGGAGCCTTGAAGTTAATGAAAACCATTGGCAAGGCGCTGTCCACTGGCAACAGAGGGAGAGAGCTAAGCTAAAGCTCGGCGCTGTTGGCCTTTTGGCGACAAGCTGGCAGGAAGAGAGTCTGCTTTCTCAACTCACTCCATGTCCAAAATCCAACCCCTGAACCCAGAGCGGATCGCCCAGATGGCCGCGGGAGAGGTGATCGACTCGCTGGGGGCTGCTCTGCGAGAATTGCTGGAAAATGCCCTCGATGCTCAGGCCACCCGCATTCAGGTGGAGATCTGGCCCAGCCGCTGGCAGGTGCGGGTGGCCGATAACGGCCAAGGGATCCCCGCTTCGGAGCTGGAGCAGGTGGCCCGTCGCCACACCACCAGCAAGTTGGACGGTTGCAGCCTGGGGTTTCGGGGCGAAGCCTTGCACAGCCTGGCCCGCTTGGGATCCCTGGCTATCCAAACCCGCCACGCTGACGATGCTCACGGCTGGCTGGCCGCCTACGACCGACAGGGGGAGCTGATCCACAAGCAGCCGGCAGCCACTGCCTTGGGAACGGTGGTCACGGTTGCGGATTTGTTTGCCGACTGGCCTCTGCGCCGTCGGGCCTTGCCCCAAACTCGCCCGCTCCTGACCCTGGTGCAGAATGCAGCCCTAGCCCATCCCTGGGTCAGTTGGCAGGTGCATCAGGAAGGGCAATTGCTGCTCAGCCTCTGGCCGGGAAAATCTCTGCAAGATCTGCTGCTGCAGGTGTTGCCGCAGTTGGATCCCACGGATCTGCGCTATCGGCGGATCCAGGATGGGGATAGCGATTGGGAAGTGGTGCTGGGCCTACCGGATCGCTTGCATCGCCCCCACCCCGATTGGATCCGTGTGGCCGTAAACGGACGGTTTGTGCAGATGCCCGACTGGCAACGGCTGATCCAGTCGGTTTTTCACCACGCGTTGCCTCGCCACCGTCATCCACTGGTGGTTGTTCACCTGCGCCTGCCCCCAGAGCAGGTGGATTGGAACCGTCATCCTGCCAAAAGCGAGCTCTACCTGGAGAATCTGACGGCCCGCCAGGAGCAGTTGCGCCAACACCTGCACTCCCTTCTGCAATTGGGATCCGGGCAAGCCAGCCGCCGCTCTGTGCATCTGATCCGGGCCAGCGAGGCCAAGGTGGTCTATCGAGTCTCGCCCAATCTCCAGAGCCGTTTTCCTCCCTCTGACCGGCCAACTTCTCCCTTGCCCCCCCTCAAGGCGCTGGCCCAACTGCATCGGACCTACATCTTGGCAGAGCACCCCCAGGGGTTATGGCTGGTGGAGCAGCACCTGGCCCACGAGCGAGTTCGCTACGAGTACATCCGGCAGCATTGGCAACTGGTAGCACCGGAGACGCCCATAACGCTGCAAGGACTATCGCCCCAAGCCCTGGAGCGGTTGGAGCAGTTGGGGCTGGAGCCAGAACCCTTTGGCCCCAATACCCATCTCATTCGACGCATCCCTCTGGCTTTGGAGTCGGAAGATCCGGAAGAGGTACAGGGATCCCTGCTAGAGCTCAGCCGCTGTCAAGATTTGCAGGCAGCTCAGGTGGCGGTGGCCTGTCGAGGGGCCTTGCGCAATGGGATCCCGCTGACCCTAGAGCAGATGCAAAAGCTGTTGGAAGCCTGGCAGCGCACCGCCAATCCCCACACTTGTCCCCATGGCCGACCGGTGTACCTGACCCTGGCAGAAAGAGATCTAGCCCGCTACTTCCGCCGCCGTTGGGGTCTCTGTGACCGGCCTATCTCCGACTCCAAACTGGGATCCCTATGGGAGCTGGATCCGCTGGGAGACAGGTTTGCCGCCCAGGTGCGCTCTTCTGCGTCGGATCCCACGGACGAGCCCAGCTCCACCCCACTATAATCGGGGGTGTCCAACTGCTGAAACCCCTGAAACTCCATGGCTTCTTATCTCAAACTCAAAGCCCAAGAAGAGACCTGGCTGCAGCGCCATTCCCGTCTGATCTTGGCGATCTTGGCCAGCCTGGGATCCCTGCTGACGGCCTATCTCACCTACACCAAGCTGACGGAGCAGCCCGCCGCCTTCTGCACTGGGGATGGAGGGTGTGACCTGGTACTCTCCAGCCGTTGGGCAGAGTTTTTGGGGATCCCGACAGCGGCTGTTGGCCTGCTGGGGTTTCTGGGAGTCTTGGCGCTGGCGGTGCTGCCGGATGGGATCCCACTGGTGAAGCGGTGGCGCTGGCCGGCCCTGTTTGGCTTGGTTTCCGCCATGACCGCCTTTGAGATGTACATGCTTTACCTGATGGTGGCGGTGCTGCGGCAATTCTGCATGTACTGCACCACCGCGATCATCTTGGTGGCAGGGCTATGGCTGGTGACCATGCTGGGCCACCGCTGGTTGGATTGGGGCAAGCTGGCCTTCAGCTACATTCTGGTGGCCTTTCTCACATTGGTGACCACGATTGGGGTGTACGCCAACCAAGTTCCCCCGCCTAGCCCCCTGGCGGTAGGGTTAGCAGCCCACCTGCGGCAGATCGGCGGCACTATGTACGGTGCCTATTGGTGCCCCCATTGTCAAGATCAGAAAGAGCTGTTCGGATCGGCTTTTGAGCAAGTGCCCTACGTGGAGTGCTCCCCCAACGGCCCCGGCACTCCCCAAGCTCAAGAATGCACAGAAGCGGGGATCACCAGCTATCCCACCTGGATCATCAATGGCCGCACCTACACAGGCGTTCGCTCTCTGGAAGCCTTGGCGGTGGCCTCTGGCTATCCGCTGGAAGAGCATGACTCTAGTCAATAATAAGCTCAACTATACTGAAAATAATGTATAATATGTTCAGTACGGATTACTACCAGTTGATCTTTCTGTTTACTTTCGAGTCTGCCAACATGGTAGCCAAAGCAAAGCAGAAAATTGGTAGTAAGACGACACGGAAACTGCGCTTTGGGTATTCTACTCAAAGCTTTGCGGGATACCGCCATTCTGTTTGGACTCCGTCCCGCTAACGCGAATGGAGACAAACAGAATGCTATCGCTGCATAGTTGAACAGTGATGTTCAGCAGTGTTCAGCGTAAATGTATCAGGGCAGATAAACCTCTGGGGTTGGGGTGAGGATGTGAACTCGGTTGCGCCCTGCCTGCTTGGCCTGGTAGAGCGCGCTATCCGCCTGCTGCAAGGCGGTTTCCGGTTCTGGGCAGTAGTCTTCGCTGAGCACGATCCCACCAATGCTGAGGGTAACCGGCAGGCTGCGCTTGGGGGAGATGTCAATGGGCCGTTTGGCGATAGCCTGCCGCAGAGACTCTGCGTAGCGACCACAGCGAGAGGGGCTAAGTCCGGGCGTAAGGCAAACAAATTCTTCCCCACCATAGCGGTAGAGCAGGCTGGAGGGCCGCAGTTGATTTTGCAGCCGCCCGACGATGGCCTGCAGCACACAGTCGCCGATATAGTGGCCGTAGCTGTCGTTGACCTGCTTGAAATGATCCACATCCATCATCAGCAGGCAGAGATAGCGGTAGCGAGCCTCCCCGCGGGGCCCCACCTGCTTGAGCAAATGGGGCAGCGCCTGATCCAGAGCTCGCCGGTTCAACGCCCCGGTCAAGGGATCCGTCAAAGACAAAGACTCCAACAACTCATTGCGGGCTCGCAATTGCCGGTTGGCCTGGGCCAAAGCTTGGGTGAGCCGCTGGAGGCGCAGCCCTGCCCGCACCCGCGCTCGCAGCTCCTCGGGATCGACCGGCTTGGTGATGAATTCATCCGCCCCCGCATCCAGCCCCTCTACCCGAGCCTCAACTTCAGAACGGGACGTGAGCAAAATGAAATAGACAAACTGCCCTGCGGCGGATCCCTTGAGACGGCGACAGAACTCTACCCCCGACATCTCAGGCATGACCCAGTCGCAGATCACCATGTCGGGCCACTCGCTCTCTTCCAAGCTTTGCAAGGGATCCCAAGCTGCTCGGCCGCTTTCCCAGCTTTCCACGTGGTACTGGGAGCCTGTGAGAACATTGATAATGTAGCAACGAACCACTGGGTCATCATCGACAACCCAAATGCGGGGGGTGCGAGCCGGAACAGAGCTCCAAAAGGCTTCTTCTGCTGAACCAGAAGGGTGGTACGCAGAATCCAAGCCCTCCAGATCAAGGGATGGCATAGCTAAAGAGGAATCGCCCATTGTAGTCGGATCCCAATCTTAGCGCCAACAGCTAGTTGGAACCAGAGCCGGGAGCGGCCAGACAAGCATGGTTGGAGGCCCGCTCACGGAGCGCAAGGTGCAGTGCTTCCACAAACTGCCGCACCCGAATCGGGTCGATCATGGGAAAGGGATCCGAATAGCCTGCCGGCATGCCTGCGGAACGGGAAGACCGCTTCAGAGAACTGGCCACAATTACTCCATCTGCCCGCCGGATCAGGCTGCCGATGTTTTCAGCAGTAGCCCCCGAGCCGATGAAGAGCGGTACCTGAGGAGCAACTTTGCGGGCCAGCTCCAGCTCCTCCAGAAGGGGTGGCTTGCCGGTGGCCCAGCCGGAAAGGATGATGGCATCGGCCAGGCCACGTTCCACCGTGTCGGTGATGGCCACATCCAGACTGATGGGACCTAGGGGTTGGGCGTGTTTCACCAGCACATCGGCGAAAATCTTGATGTTAGCCCCCAGCTCCCGGCGATAGCGCAGCAGGCGGTAGGCATTCCCCTCGATAATGCCTTGGTCGGTCACCATCGCCCCGCAGAGCACATTCACCCGGATGAACTGCGCCCCCACGCAGGCGGCAATTGCCAGAGCACTGCAGCCATCGTTGCGCAAGACATTGATCCCAACCGGCAGCGAGACCAAGGTTTTCAGCCGCTGGACGATGACGGTCATGGCGCTGACCACCGCTGCGTCCACCCGATCCTTGGCAAAGGGGGCATCGTAAAAGTTCTCGACGAGGATCCCGTCTACCCCTCCTGCAGCCAGGGCAGTAGCTGCCTGTTCTGCCTGAGCGATCACCCATTCCAAGTCCCCCCCCCAACGGGGCGAGGTAGGCAGCGGCAACAAATGAACCACCCCAATGACCGGATGGGGGGTTTTGAAGAGGTGTTGCAGCAGGTTCACCGGCAAGCTTCCTCAGGGATCCCTAACGATCTTACGCCTGGATCTGACCCACAGGGGTATTCTCTGGGGGAAGTGTAACATCAGGGCTGGGGGGAGAAGAGCGGGCTAGGCCTCGGAGCAATTGCGGCACCATACCCGGCCCTTCGTAAACCCAGCCGGTGTAGACCTGCAGCAGGCTGGCTCCCGCTTCCAGTTTCTCCAAGGCGTCGGCCAAGGTGAAGATGCCCCCCACTCCGATGATGGGCAATTTTCCTTGGGTGGAGCGGTGGATGTAGCGGATGACTTGGGTGGAACGCTCCCGCAAGGGGGCACCGCTGATCCCGCCGGCTTCTGCAAGGATTGGCCTAGACTCCGCTGGTGCGAAGGGGATCCCGTGGCCAGGTAGGAAACGGGTCTTCAGGTTATCGCGGCGGAGGGTGGTGTTGGTGGCCACAATCCCGGCCAGTTGATGGTCTTGGGCCAGCTCCAGGATGCTGTCAATGTCGGGCCAGTCCAGATCGGGGGCGATCTTCACCAGGAGGGGTTTTCGCTTCTGATTTTCCCGCTGTAAGGCAGATAGGATGGGCTCCAGTTGCTCAGCAGCTTGCAGGGATCGCAGCCCCGGCGTGTTGGGGGAGCTGACGTTGACCACAAAGTAGTCCCCCAGATCCTGGAGCAGCCGGAAGCTGGCCAGGTAATCGGCAGCCGCTTCTTCCAGAGGGGTGATTTTGGCTTTGCCCAGGTTAATTCCAATGGGGATGGGACGTTGGTGTAGCCGACGCAACCGTTCCGCCAGAGCCGCCGCCCCTTGATTGTTAAAGCCCATGCGATTGAGGGCAGCGCGATCTTGGGGCAGTTGAAACAGGCGAGGTTTGGGGTTGCCCGGTTGGGGCTGAGGAGTGACGGTGCCCACCTCTACAAAACCAAACCCCAGGCTGGGCCAGACGCCCAGAGCCAGGCCATCTTTGTCGAAGCCCGCAGCCAATCCAAGGGGATTGGGAAAGGTAAGGCCCCACAGCGACACCGCTAGCCGGGGATCCCGGTAGCAAAACAGTCGCTCCAGAGCCGATAGGATCCCGGTGGCCTGGGTGGCATCGATCCAATGCAAGGCGCGCAGCAGGGCCATCTTGACCGTTTCTGGATCAGCTCTCAGCCCAGAAAAAAGCAGAGGCCACAACACATCTCGGTACAGGTTCACCGCAAAGACCCTCTACAGGTAAACTGCCCCTTGGCTGTAGCTTGCTTCCGCGTCGCAAAAATCGGTGAGCAACTGATGGACTCCGGGCTCACTGCCAGCTAAGGGATATCCCATTGCAGCACTCAACGGTAACCTCTCTGGGCTTGCTCTTTGCCGGAGATGGAGTCCCTTTGCCGCTCAAGGCTGGCTCCCCAAACTGCCCCCAAGAGTAAGGTTACCAGCAGGTGAATGCGGCCATCCAACATCACCACATCCAAAAGCCCTGAGGCAAAAAACGCCGTCAAGGCCAGCAGCATCCCCAGCAGGACGCTTTCTTGCGAGCGCCGCCAAGCTTGCCATCCCCGCGCCAAAATCCAGCCCCACAGGATCAGATGGCCCAGCAACAGCGGGATCCCACCCTCAGCCGCCAGGTGCAGGTACAAATTGTGGCAATGGCCCAGCAGCTCCGGCGGATCTTGAGCATTGTAAAGAGCGGCAAAGCTTTGCCAGCCCCAACCGGTCAAGGGCCGCTCCTGCACCATCTGCAGGGCGAATTGCCAAGCATCCAGCCGGTTGGCGGTGGAACTAAAGTAGAGCGCCTGGGGATCGAAGGTGTCTGCCAGACGGCTCCAAATCAATCGGGGCACAACAGCCCGCCAGCCCGGCCAATCCCAAGCAGCAGCCAAACCAGCCAACCCTATGCCGACCAAGATCCCGATCCCCCACCAACAGCGCCGTAGGGCCAGCCCTATCACCAGCGCCAGCCCCCCCGCTCCCCAGCCGTTGCGAGAGGCCGTCAGCAGCAACAAGAGGGATCCCAGCCCCAGCACAGCTCCCAGCCCTACTGCCTGTGGCCAGTCTCTATCGGCTCGATCCAGCCACAGCCCTGCCGCCAAGCACAGGTGGATCACCAGGTAGATGGCCAGGATATTGGGGGAAGTAAAAGCTGCCGCCGGTCGCTCTCCCCCGGCAACCCCCGTGATCCAAACCGGCCCCAAGAAGAAGTGCCCCTGCCATTCCCACAGCACTTCTCCCCAACCCAAAAGCAGCATCAGCCCGCTGCCCAACACCAACATCTGGGCCAAACGCCGACGGCCTACAGGATGGAACTCCGTCCCGCTACCGCGAGAGGCCAGCGCATCGGCAAAGGCCGGCAGCATCAACAAAAAAGGCCAGTAGTTGAACATCCCCGGCAGGCTCAGTCGCCAATCCTCCCCCCAAAAGGCCACTCCCACCGCAGCCAGGCTCAGGAGAGCCGCCAGTCCAAATAGAGGATCCCGCAGGATCCGGCCACCGCAGCGGGTATAACCCTGAATCGTTCCCACCAAAGCCAACAGCAAGCTGGGGGCCAGATTCACCGGGATCAGCGCCGCTGCCGCCAGCAGCCAGCCCCGCGGCTGAGAGGGCAAGGGATCCGGCGACAACTCGGGAGACAAAACCGGTGCCGAAGAAGACATCACTCATCCTCAAGGGGGATCCCTGGCCTGACCTGCCCCTGGCCGAAGTAGCGCCCAAATTGCAGCTCGTACACCTCATCTTCATCTTGGGTTTCTACCCACAGCTCCGAGCGGGCATAGCCCACGCACAGCAGCCCATACCCCTGCTCCTTCAGCTCCCGCGAGATGCCCATGGCTTCCGGCTGGTACAGGGATCCCCGCCGTACCCGCACCGCACAGGTGGTACAGGCGCCGTTGCGACAGGCAAAGGGCAGTTGGATCCCTTGGGCCTCGGCGCTGGCCAAAATGTATTGATCCGCCGGCACCTGGATCAGATAGTGGGTGTCCCGTTGGCGGTCATGGATGTGAACCGGGTAAGAAGGGACAGAAGAGGAAGAACGCATGGGGAAGTGGCCTTTTTGCAGAGCAGAAATCTTTTTCATGATTCCACAGGATTTTAACCACTACCCCACCAAACCTGAACCGGCTGGGGATCCCCAGGAGCTGAAGCCGATCTGTTGGTGGTTATAAAGATAAACAAACAGACTCCGAGTTGATGATTGGGATAAGCTACAGGTAGGCCTCCCAAGGAGAGCATCCCATGCTAGAAACCCCCAATGCCAATTTGGCCTCACTGGAAAAACCATCGTCTTCCCTCTCTGCCGAAACCCTCAACAAGCTGATCGAGAGCAATGCTGAAAGTCGGCCTTGGGGGAGCTTTACAGTGCTGGAAGAGGGCCCTGGCTACAAAATCAAGCGGATCGTGGTTTTGCCCAAGCATCGCCTTAGCCTGCAGTTGCACTACCATCGCAGCGAACACTGGATCGTCGTTGCCGGCACCGCCAAGGTCACCTGCGGAGACGAAGAAAAGCTCATCACGGCCAACCAATCCACCTACGTTCCCCCTTGCACCAAGCATCGCCTGGAGAACCCTGGCGTCATCCCTCTGGTGATTATCGAGGTGCAAAACGGCCAGTACTTGGGCGAAGACGACATTGTCCGCTTCAGCGACGACTACGCCCGGGTTAACGGTGGGCAAGAGTAGCCAATCCCAATGGCCTAGGCGAGCTCTTCGCTGCTGAGGATCGCGATCCTCTAGAACAGCATCACCAGCAGGGCAACCACCAACAACAGCACAGCCCACATAGCCTGCCAGAAGGGATGGTAGCTGGTGATGAGCTGGCCATGGCGGCTTTGAAAGCGGGCCAGATCCAGGTAAGGGGCCACCCCCCGTCGGAACCACCCCACTGCGGATCCCTCTTGGCCGATCAACCCCCCTGCCTGGTACGCCCCGAACAGGAAGTTGCCCAGCGGCCCAAAGCGGGAAGCATAGCGTAGGAAGATCATGCCGGTCTTATCCTGGAACTTGAGATCGGAGCCAAAGCGATAGCCCGGATCCCCTCGCCCAATCACCCGCCCTTCCAACTGCATTGGCAGCCCACGCAGAGGGCTGGCGTAGGGATTGCTCATCGCCTTCAGCACGGTCAACGCCGGCGGGTTTTCCAGACTGGGGTACATCACCGTCATCTTCAGCAGCAGGCCCAAGCCCACCCCCATCAGGGTCAGCCCGGCAAACATTTCATAGAAGCCCACCTGCAAGGCCGGGATCCCGAGCAGTGCCCCCACAATCGCCCCCAGCCACTCGGCGTTCAACAGCAGCACATCCAGCAGAAAGTTCCCGTAGAGCTGTTGCCGGTTGAGCTGCTTGCCCTGGGCAACCACGCTGGCCATATCGAACTCCACCGGCAGATCCAGTTGCTCCGCATAGGTGCCCAGCGCCCGTACCCGTTTGCCCGTGAGGGGATGGGTGGAGTTCAGCTCCATCCACCAGGCCCAAGGGTTAAACAGATCCCACAAAAATACCCTGCCCACCTGGCCGGGATCCGAGGCAACCCGGTAGGCCGTCCCCGCCGTAACAGCCGCCTTGGCATCGTAGATCCCCAAAGCCCGCGTTCCTTCCAGCAGGCGAGCACTGCGCTGTCGGGTTTCCTCATCCCGCTCCCGCTCTCCCTCTTGCACAATGCCGTAGGCAATTTTCACCAAAGCCCGCGAGAGCCCATTGGGGTTGCCGGTGGTTTCGGCGGCAAAGTGGTCGGCAAAGTACTCCCGCACCCGCGACAGATACAGCAACAAGTAGGAGCCGGCCACATAGAAAAAGTAGGCGACCAAGGCCAGGAAGCGGAGGCTGCCCCTTTTGCCGTTGTCGCGCGCATCCCGCATGTAGACGTAAAGAAGGTAGAGAATCTGCACCAACGTGGAAGCCAGGGTCATGACGGCGAAATCCCAGTGGATCACATGCCCCAGCTCGTGGGCATAGACCGTAGCCACCTCTTCATCTTCCAAGTAGGTGAACAACCCTTCGCTGACAACAATGCGGGCCGTGTCCGGCAGGCTGCCATAGGTGAAGGCGGTGGGGTTTTGGTCGCGGATCAGCCCCAGCTTCGGCTGCTTCAGCTTGTACTGTCGGCAGACCCGTTCAATGACCTCCGCACTCTCTGGGCTGCGACGCCCGATTTCCGCCAAGCTTACCCACTCGGTGCCATAGAGGCTGTGCTGGATCCAGTCCATCAGCCAAGGGGACAAAAAGAAGATCAGGGCATTGAAGGCGAGGGTGAGCAGAATGGCGAAGATGAAAGAGCCCAGAGAGAATCCCCCCTCTAAGCTGCCCAAGACGGTCAGGAAAAGCACAAACACCATACCGAACAGCAGGCTCAGGGTCACACCTGAGGCCGCCGTCAGGTTGCCGGCAAAGCTGGCCAAAATCAGCGAGACCCCCACCTGAGGCGCGCGGTAGCTGCGCTTGGTTTGCCCAGTTTTGAGACCTGAGGTGGCGGGATCCAATTCCGCTAGGGTGCGGCTGGGGTTGAAGCAATAGCGGCTCAGCCAAACGCTCAATAGACGCAGCTCGTGGGGATTCAGGCTTTTCAGAGGCTCCAGCCACAGGGCTGCCTCCACCGACAGCATCACCGTCGAGACGGCGCTGGGATTGCGAAACAAGGTGGGCAAGAGGGGCAGAACCTCCTGTTTTTGCCCAGAAGTGAGGCTGTGAAAACCCAAAACCGCCTGGCGGAGCAAACCAGGCGGCTGAGGAAGGTCGGCAGTAAGCAACTGGCGATCGCTGACAAAGCAGTAGCGGCTTAGATCCAGACTCTCCGGGGACTCCGTCCCACTGACGGGTTCGCGAGAGGGTCGCGTAGCGGTAAAGTGCTCTGCACTGCTAACACGACCGGGATCCACCTTGTCTGTCGCCGGCTCCGGATCCAACCTCACCTGAGTTTTCCAATCGGCAGCCTGCTGGCCCATGGGGCGGCTGTAGAGGGCCAACCGTTTGACTTGGGGGTAGCGAGTGGGAATCGCCTTCTGGAACCAGGCCGTCAACTCCTCGTAGTTGAGAGCAAGGCCGGCAGGGCGGTTGATCATAATGACGAGGGCATAAGCCTTGGGACTCTCCTGGAGCGGTTGGGCTTTGGCCTGTAATCTAAGGTGGGGATTGGCCAGCGCCTGCTCCAGCCACTGCACCACTTCCTGTTCGTTCATGGCCCTGATACATTTACGCTGAACACTGCTGAACATCACTGTTCAACTATGCAGCGATAGCATTCTGTTTGTTTCCATTCGCGTTAGCGGGACGGAGTCCAAACAGAATGGCGGTATCCCGCAAAGCTTTGAGTAGAATACCCAAAGCGCAGTTTCCGTGTCGTCTTACTACCAATTTTCTGCTTTGCTTTGGCTACCATGTTGGCAGACTCGAAAGTAAACAGAAAGATCAACTGGTAGTAATCCGTACTGAACATATTATACATTATTTTCAGTATAGTTGAGCTTATTATTGACTAGAGTCATGCTCTCCCGGATCTAGTGGGGCGAAGAAGATCAACTATTCATCAACCATTCAACTGTTGCCTCGGTTGCCGACTGCCGATTGGCCTCACGGGAGCTATTCTGGCATTTCCTCCCGTTGACGGGATCCCCATCCTCCTACCAGCCCAGTACAGTTCCCCTTCTGGGAAAGCATGAGAACCTGAGCTTTGGGAATTTTTGGCTACAAAATCGAGCGCTGCCCTTCTGGGCTGATACCAATAATGGTGAGCTGGCAATCCAACACTTTGAAACCGTACTTTTCTGCCACCTTCTGGGTGATGTTAAGAATGGCGTTGTTTTTGAACTCGATCACCTTGTTGGTCTTGACGCACACCAGATGGTGGTGGTGGTGGGGGGCCGGCTGGTTGATCTCGTAATGTTTGTGCCCTTCGGTCAGTTCCAGTTCTCGCAAAATGCCCATGCGGGACATCAGCTTGACGGTGCGGTAAATGGTGGAAAGGCTAATGTTGTGGCCTTCTTCCCGCAACTTTTTGTGCAACTCCTCCGCGCTCAGATGCGTGCCCTCAGGCAAGTTTTGAAACGTTTGCAGGATGATCTCCCGCTGCCGAGTGGCTCGCCAGCCTTTGGCATTGAGCTCTGCCTTGAACGCCTCTTCGGTGTAGACCATGATGCCGCCCCTCCGCTGTTGGGCAACGTCGCCGTAACAGTCAATAAGTCCTGTAATTGATAATAACTTCATTTATGACGACACCACCCGACTTGGTTGCTGAAGACTGGTTGCTGAAGACATTGTTCAGGCTCAATGGACAGGCTCAATAGAACAGGCCCAATAGAACAGGGACGCAACTGAGGCGCATGGGCTGCCGGGAGAGCCTCGGGAAGGGTGCGGGAAACCCAATCCTTCATCCATCCGGGATGAGCTAGCCTACAGAGCAGGGCTATGTGGCGGACTGTTTCTGGTGTTCGGGCGCGCCTAGGCTAACATACTCAAGAAAAGGCCCGCGGCATCCTGACAGCGTTGGCAAGCGTAGTGATCGGGGAAGGAAAACGAAAATGCGGTTTGAGCAGCCCAAAACCTATTCCATTTCTCTGGGTGGCTGGGGGTTCTGGCTGGGATCCCTGGCGTTGGCAGCTTTGCTGACCAGTATCGGGCTGGGGTGGCTGGTCACTGGATTGGTTGCCCTGTTGCTGCTTTTGCTGTCCTTGCCGGTGTTGGTGCTCCTGGCCTTTCGCTGGTGGGCGCGCCGCTGGATCACGACGGATCGCTGCCCGGTGTGTGGGTCAGAATCGCAAGCCATTGAGGGCAGCCATTTCTTTTGCCCCAATTGTGGAGAGCCGCTGTTTGTTGCAGACGGACGTTTTTATCGGCAAACGCCCCCCGGCACCATCGATGTAGAGCCTGTGGAAGAGGGTGGCTGGGAATTGACGAGCTGATGCCCCCTCGGTTGCCGGGATGTTTGGAGGGTGTTTTCCGTGAAAAGTGCTATGCCTGCGGCACCCCATGGTGCTACACAACACTGTTGCTCCGCAACGCTGACGCCACGGCACGAACGACATCTGTGGGGCTGGCCCGGTAGGCGGCTGGTTTCGAGCTGGGTTGGGCTGCTCTCGGCGGCAATTCTGTTGCTGGGTTTGTCTCCCCATTCCCAGGCGACGGAGCAGGGATCCCTGCAACCTCAGGTGGAAACTTATCTGGCTCAGTTGGCCGGTCGGGGGTTTTCGCCCGCGGCTCAGGGGGTTTGGCTGCAGATGGAGGATCCTTCGCCTCAGCGGGACAGAATCCTTGTTTTGGGACAGCATCAGGGATCCACACCCTTGCCGGCTGCTTCTTTGACCAAGGTGGCAACGACCCTGGCCGCTTTGCAGCACTTTGGCCCGCAGCACCGCTTTGTTACCACCTGGCTGGCCACTGGCCCCTTAACTGCTGAGGGAGTTCTACAGGGGGATCTCTGGGTTCTGGGGGGGGAGGATCCCTTGTTCGTCTGGGAGGAAGCCTTCTCCGTCGGCAACCTGCTCAATGCCTATGGGATCCGCCAGGTGCGCGGGGATCTGGTGGTGGTGGGCCGCTTTTACATGAACTTTTCCCGGGATGTGGCGCAATCGGGATCCCTGTTGCGGCAGGGGCTGGATGCGCGGCGCTGGCCGCCAGAGGCGGAGGCCCAATTTCAAACCTTACCCCCCGGCACACCCAGACCGCAGGTGGAGATCTTGGGTTCGGTGCGGGTTGCCCAGCAGATCCCGCCCGGCGCTCAGGTTTTGCTCAGACATGAGTCCCCCCCCCTCATTCACCTGGTCAAGCTGATGAACCTCTACAGCAACAACTCCATGGCCGAGATGTTGGCCGATGCAGTGGGGGGTGCTGACCAAGTGGCCCAAATCGCCCGGGCCATCGCCGGGATCCCGGCAGAAGAGCTGCAACTGATCAACGGCTCCGGGTTGGGGGTGGAAAACCGCATTTCGCCGCGGGCCAATGTAGCTTTGCTTCGAGCGATCCAATCTCTTCTGGAGGAGCAGGGGCTCTCTCTTGCCGATGCTTTTGCCGTCGTCGGCCAGGATGTGGGGGTGTTGGAACGGCGGCTGTTACCGGGGATCTTGATCGCCAAGTCGGGCACCTTGAGGAGCGTCAGCACCTTGGCGGGTGTATTGCCAACCGAGCAGGGGGACATCTGGTTTGCCCTGATGAATGGCGGATCCGATCTGGTCGGCTTTCGCACCCAGCAGGGACAATTCCTCAGCCAGCTCCAGTCCCAATGGGGATCCCCCACCACCCTGCCTGAGCGTTGGATCCCTCGCTCTGGGGATACGGGATCCCGCACGGAGCTGAACCCCCGTCTTTGAAACTGGGCGTCAACAGCCCTCAACCCAGAAACCTCGTCCGGCAGGGATCCTCCCCATGGGGCGTACAGGGATCGAACCTGTGTAAGGCAAATTATGAGTTTGCTGCCTAAACCGCTCGGCCAACGCCCCTGATTCTTTTACTCTAGCGTTTACTCTAGCGCCCTTGTCTCCTCCAGAAGCGGCTGAAAACAGGATAAGCTGCATGTCGGTGGTTAGGATCTGACGCCATGGCTGCGCCGCGTTCTTGGCAGGGGCAAATGGCCCTGGGCTTGGGGTTGATTGCCTTGTCCTCGGCTCTCTGTTTTGGCTTCTTGGCCGTTGGGCAGCACTATCTCTACGGGGATGGATCCGCTGTGGATTTCCAGCCTGCCGGGGAGAGTTTGGCTTTGTCTCCCGCCCCCAGTACTGGGCCTCCGACGGCACTGCCCCTCACTACCCCCCCCTCTTCCGACAGCAATCTTCCTGAGGGATCCCCACTGCAACTCTGGTTTGTTACTTTTTTAACCGTGTTTGTGGCGGAAATGGGCGATAAAACCCAGTTGGCAACCTTGCTCATGAGTGCCCAATCCCAATCTCCTTGGGCGATCTTTTTCGGTTCCGCCGGTGCCTTGGTGACCGCCAGTTTTTTCAGCGTGGTGCTGGGAGAAGGTCTGGGCCAAGTCATTCCCCCGGGCTGGCTACAATGGTTGGCGGGTGCAGGGTTCCTGGTGATCGGGGGCTATGTATTATGGCAGGAGTGGCGGGGGAACAAGCTCCCAGAGGGCTAGCCTCCCTGAGCAGCCGATGCCAACCCGGCAGGACAGAGTGAAGAACAACCGAGGAACGTGTTGATCCAAGACAACGACAGCCGAACCCCGTCTTTTTTGCTGCGGCAAATGGCCGGACGGGCCGCCCTAGTGAGCTTTGGCTCGATTCTGCTGGCCGAAATGGGCGATAAAACCCAATTGGCGACCCTGCTCCTCAGTGCCCGCTCGCAAAACGCTGGGGTAATCTTTTTGGGCGCTGCTGCTGCTTTGATCAGCACCAGCCTAATCGGGGTGTGGGCAGGAGCTTGGGTGGCCCGCCTGATCCCACCTCGCTGGATCAAAACCCTGGCAGGCGTGGGGTTTGTTTTGATGGGCCTGGCCTTGTTATGGGGATCCCTGCCCATAGCCGGCTGAGCAGAGGGCTTCAGGATGGCTTCGGCAAAGCGTGATAGGATTAAGAGCGCCTCACTTTGACACTTCAAACTGAGGACCTTCACTTGAGTCCGGACAACCGGTCAGGAAAACCAGCATGGCCAAAAAACGCAATCTGAAGCGGGAAAAAGCCGAGCGCAACCGCGAATATGCCAAACAGTTCCAAAAAAGTCGTGCTCGCAATGGCCGCCGCTTCCGTTCTGCCCCCCGCGACAACGAGGCCAGCGCTGGCGAAGAACAGCAGTAAGGTTGTTTTTGTCGAGATGCTCTGTCGGTCAATCCTGTGAGCGGAGCTAGTTCAACAAACCTGCTATCGTATGCAGGGGTGGGCCGGAGCGGATAAGCATGAAATATCGACGGATTCTACTGAAGTTGAGTGGTGAAGCCCTGATGGGGGAGCGCCCCTACGGGATCGACCCCGAGGTCTTGAAGTCCATTGCCGGCGAAGTGGCCTCAGTGGTACGGGCCGGTGTGCAAGTGGCGATTGTGGTGGGAGGGGGTAACATCTGGCGCGGGCGCAAAGAGGCGGCTGCCCAAGGGATGGATCAGGCTTCTGCCGACTACGTAGGGATGCTGGCCACCGTCATCAACGCCTTAACCCTGCAGGATGCCATCGAGCGAGCCGGGATCCCCACCCGGGTGCAGACGGCCATCGCCATGCAAGAGGTGGCGGAGCCCTACATTCGTCGCCGCGCCATTCGTCACCTGGAAAAGGGGCGGGTGGTGATTTTTGGGGCAGGATCTGGCAACCCCTTCTTCACCACCGATACCACTGCGGCCTTGCGGGCGGCGGAGATCGATGCCGAGGTGATTTTCAAAGCCACCAAGGTGGACGGAGTTTACGATGCGGATCCCAAGACTCACCCTCAGGCCCGCCGCTACGATGTCCTCAGCTATCAGGATGTGCTGAACCGCGATCTGCGGGTTATGGACAGCACCGCCATCGCCCTCTGCAAGGAAAATCAATTGCCCATCGTGGTCTTTGACCTGACTACCCCTGGCAATATTTATCGAGTGGTGCAGGGAGAACCCATCGGCACTTGGATCGGACAGCGGACGGTCGAGAACAACGGGATCCCCAGCCCAGGAGAGTTGATCCCAAGTTAGGGGGGAAATCGGCCTTGAGAGTCCGGCGACGCCCTAGCCAGGATTGAGTCCGAAGGATAGCCTGGCTCAAGGGTGTGCTCAGGCCGTTTGGAGGGAAAGGCAATGACAGATCAGCTAGAAATTGCAGGAGCCCCGCACTGTACCCGTAGGGTCGGTGTCGGGAGGAATGCTATAACAATACTGCGGACACCAGAAACGGTTGTTTAAGGCACTGGTAACGGTCGATTGGGGGTGCTGTAAACCACCCCAGAGGCTCGTGGTTGGCTTGCTAACTGCAGGGCTACTAAAAGCCCGCTCCGTACCGCCTAGCGGTTGGTGTCGGGTAGTTTACGTTCAGCATTCGGCCCAAAAGGATCCCGTCTTGCCCAAATGCTCTGCTGCCCAAGGCGCTATACCCAGGTCACCCCATGTTGCTACGCAACGCTTACGCGAACGCTGGGGTCGGCGTCTTTTGCAGAGCTTGATTTTCCTGTTGGTTCTGGTCGGGGGATTGGGCTACTGGCAGTGGCAGACCTGGCTCCAGCCGGTGGGCGGCCCAGAACCGATCCAAGTAACAATCCAGCCGGGCAGCAGCAGCCGTCTGATCGGGCAAAAACTGCGCCAAGCAGGGGTGATTCGCTCAGCTCTGGCTTGGGAGCTGTGGAGCCGCACCTTCGGGCGCGACTGGGTGTTTCAGGCGGGCACCTACGCTTTGGATCCCAACCAGGACATGCTGGCCGTGGCCCAACAACTGCGGCAGGGAAGGATCCTGCAAAGACGTCTGACCATCCCGGAGGGCTGGCGGATCGAGCAAATGGCAGAGGCTTTGGCCCAACGCAACTGGCTGGCAGCCGATGCCTTCATTGCCGTGACCCGGGTGATTCCCCCCCTCGACTGGCTGCCCCCCCACTTGAGCTCTCTAGAAGGCTACCTGTTCCCAGACACCTATCTTTTCCCCATCGAACAGGTGGAGGGATCCCTGCCGGATCGGGAAAAGGCCCAGATGGTGGTCGACGCCATGCTGCAGCGATTTGTCGCGGTGGCCCTGCCCCTGTTTCGCCAGCACACCACTTCCCTGTCTCTGCACGAGTGGGTTACCCTGGCCAGCATTGTGGAGCGGGAGGCCGTGGTGCCGGAAGAACGCGCTTTGATTGCAGGTGTCTTTCTGAACCGGCTTAAGAAAGGGATCCCCCTGGGAGCCGATCCGACGGTGGAATATGCCTTGAATATCCGGCAAACCCCAGATCGCCGCCTCACCCTTGCGGAGGTGCGTACCCCCTCTCCCTACAACACCTACCTCAACCCGGGTTTGCCCCCCGGCCCCATCGCCAGCCCGGGCTTGGCCAGCTTAAAAGCCGTTTTGGAGCCTGAGCAAACCGACTATCTCTACTTTGTGGCCCGCTACGATGGCACCCACGTTTTCAGCAAAACCCTAGCAGAGCACGAGGCAGCCCAATTGCAAATTATTCAAGAGCGCCGACAAGCTGCCCAGGGATCCCACCATAGTCCTCAACCCAGTCCTTAGCCGAGGAGCGGATGGTACACAAACCTTGGTTCAAGCTCCTGCAACCGGATCTGGTGGTGGCCGGCACTGTCTTAAAGTTGCGGGCAGAAGACCTGTGGGCCTGGCAGGTAAAAGGCATCATCTTTGACGTAGACGGTACACTGGTGCCGAGCCGACAGGTTGAGGTGGATCCCGCTGTGGCTGCTTGGCTGGAGCAGTTGCGTCCGCACTTTCAAATTTGGCTGGTGAGCAACAACCTCAATCGCAACCGGATTCAACAAATCGGAGAAAGCCTGGATCTGCCTTACATTCACCGGGCCGGGAAACCCTCACGGCGGGCTTTGCGGCGGGCCGTAGCCCAGATGGGCTTGCCGGTAGAAGCGGTGGCTATGGTGGGCGATCGCCTATTGACCGATATTTTGGCAGGCAATCGACTGGGGTTGGTAACCGTGCTGGTCAACTCCCTCTTGTCCGAAGCAGTCGAAAAGAACCCTGCTACCCTCTAGGGGCTGCGCTTTTGAGAGATTTGAGAGTTGGACAACTGTAATTGTTTCAAACTGAATTGAAAAGGTTTCCAAGCACTCCCCCTTTCCTTCGCAAAGAGAGAAGACCAAAAGACAATCCTGCTGCTCGGAAGGACTTAGTCACTTCAGTTTAGGGTGAGACGCCTGGGCAGCTGAGAAAAGCCCTGTGGCCCCATGCATGTTTCATGCATGTTTTAGGTGCGGGTACAGTGTCCCAGTTTGAATCGAAATGACCAACCACAGGTTGTCAGCGCTGACAACTGCTGACCGGATGGGTAGCACATCTAAAAATCAAGACAAAAATCGAGAGAGATTTTCCAGACCTGACCCATCTGCCCCAATTTTTTGTAGAGTGACGGCAGGTGAGCCGGATCCCGCGTTGAAGCCCAGTAGGCGGCGGTGTGAGGGCGGTGTGAGATCCAAAGGTCAAGCATGCGAACCATCCCTATTGTCAAGTCTGCCATGCAACGGCTAAAGTCCATGCTGCAAAAATCCCTGCGTTCTGCTCCGACTTCCCCCCGCTCCAGATCCCTGCTGGCATCCAATGGACGGAGCCTGATCAAGCTGGGCAGCTTTCTGGCCTTGCCTTTGATATTCTCGACATTGCCCGGTTGGGCTTTAACATTGGTGGCGCGTCCAGATCTGCGCGACCTCAAACGTGCAGCCGTGGTTCGGGTGGTCAACTACAACACCCTGGTTGTCCAGCTTGAAGGAGACTTGAATTTGCGGCTGGTGCAACTGATCGGGATCGATCCCTTGCCTGACCCGATCAACCCCAACTGGACAGAGTTGCGCGGACAAACCCCTCTGGCAGTTTACAATGCTGGCCAATATCTGCAGACTGCTTTGCTGGGACGTGAGGTGTTTTTGGAGTTGGATCCTGCCCTAGCCCCTGCTCCCACCTTGCCTGCCTACGTTTGGCAAGCCAACACCCTCATCAACCAGGAAATGCTGTTTTTGGGGCACGGCCTGTTGTCGCCACAAACCGATGGCTTGAAGTACGGCCCCATTCTCACCGAAGCTGCCGATGCAGCCAAAAGACAAGGACGCGGCTATTGGACAACCTACGGCCCTCGCTAGAGACCAAGCCAAACCCAGAGCTGGAATTGCCGGCCTGTTTGTTGAGAATAATCTCAACAGCCATCTTCCGCCGGTCGGTGAGAGCATGACTCTAGTCAATAATAAGCTCAACTATACTGAAAATAATGTATAATATGTTCAGTACGGATTACTACCAGTTGATCTTTCTGTTTACTTTCGAGTCTGCCAACATGGTAGCCAAAGCAAAGCAGAAAATTGGTAGTAAGACGACACGGAAACTGCGCTTTGGGTATTCTACTCAAAGCTTTGCGGGATACCGCCATTCTGTTTGGACTCCGTCCCGCTAACGCGAATGGAAACAAACAGAATGCTATCGCTGCATAGTTGAACAGTGATGTTCAGCAGTGTTCAGCGTAAATGTATCAGGTAGGTATTGTGGGCATAGCTGCTCCGAATGGCAGAGAAACAGCCCGAAGATTCTGAGCTCTCCTCTCCACTCTTGGCTGGTCACCCCCCAGAGCCGAGCTGCCGGGAAAGGGTTGAGCTGCTCTCTTGGGATTTCTCCCTTGTTTATGATGATCTCGTGTGGGTTTCCAAACGCGGGCTGCCCAGCTTTTCAGGGAAACGTAAGGGATCCCACTGTGGGGTTTGGAGTTCCCTATGGCGGATGAGTTGCCGTTTACTCTAGATCAGCTCCTCATCGTGCGGGCAATTGCTCAGCAGGGTAGTTTTCGCCGTGCTGCCGATAGCCTGTTTGTCTCCCAGCCTGCCGTCAGCTTGCAAGTACAGAACCTGGAGCGACAGTTGGGGGTGGTGCTGTTCGACCGCAGTGGGCGCAAGGTGGAGCTGACGGATGCCGGGAAAGTGGTGCTGCAGTACAGCGAGCGCATCCTCAAGCTGTGCCGTGAGGCCGTCGAGGCCCTAGCGGATTTGCAGAAAATGGAGGGGGGGCATCTGGTTCTGGGGGCCAGCCAAACGGTGGGCACCTATGTCATGCCTTCTTTGATCGCCCAATATCACCGCCGCTATCCACAAATTTCCGTACAGCTCTTGGTGCAATCCACGCGGCGAATTGCCCAGAAATTGGTGGACGGCCAGTTGGACGTGGCCATTGTTGGCGGGGAGATCCCCTTTGAGCTGCAGCGGCACTTGAAGGTGATGGCTCTGGCGGAAGATGAATATGTGTTGGTCGGTGCTCCCGGGTGTGCCATCGACTCTCCTGCGCTTGTGGATCTGCTGGCTTTGCCCTTCATCACCTTGGATCCCCAGTCGTCCACCCGGCAAACCATCGATCGGGTGCTGAACCGCCACGGCATTAACCCGGCCCAATTGAACGTGCGGCTGGAACTCAGCTCGATTGAAGCGATCAAAAATGCTGTCCAGGCGGGTTTGGGGGTGGCCTTTTTGTCTACGGTGGCAGTGGGATCCGATGTGGAACAGGGGCGGTTCCGGAAGCTGGCGGTGGAAGGGCTACAGATACGGCGTACCCTCTGGCTGGCTTTTAACCCGGAGCGCTATCAATCGCAGGCAGCCACCCGCTTCCTCCAAGGGCTGCTGACCCGCCAAGACTGGCTGAAAACTCCCCCGCCCCATTTGCAGTTGATCGGCTAAGTTGCGATGCGTTACGGCCTTTTCCGAGTTGATGGGATCCCAGGTAGATTCCGATGGATTGAGCAGGATCCCTGTTCAAAGAGATACGAGAGATATTTCCGTATAGGTGCATTCGCTGTAGCCAATGCTGCTCCGGAAGAAACTGCATCTGCTGAATCTGTCTGTGTCTACTGACCCCAAGCCGATGACCAGGCAAACGCTGTTGGAACGACTCCCCCTGGCCCAGCGCTTGGCGGAGTTACAGGCCCGCGTTCAAGAGATCCCGCTGCACAGGGTGAAATTGGAAGGGTTGAACATCGCAGGGGCAGAGTCCTGCTGGGCTGCCTATCGAGACTGGGGAAAAGGGATCCCACTGCTGTTTCTGCATGGCTTTATGGCCACTCATGCCAACTGGTGGCCGCTGATGCAAGGGTTGGGAGACGAATATCGCTGCATTGCCTTGGATTTACTGGGGTTCGGGCAGTCCGGCCAACCGGCCTTGCACTACGACATCGCTGCAGAAGTAGAGTTTGTGCGCGGATTTGTCCAAAGGCTGGGCCTAGCTGCTCCGGTTTTGGTGGGCCATTCCTTTGGGGGATGGGTGGCGGCAGCTTACGCCGTGCGGTATCCGCTGCGGGGGTTGGTTTTGTTGGCTCCTGCCGGGATCCGCGACGACAGCTTTGTGAGACGCTACAACCATTTGCGGCCCTTGCTCTGGGAAAGCGCTTGGGTGGATTGGCTGTTGCGGGCGATCGCTCCGCTGGCCCGCTGGTGGCATTGGGAAGACAAGCTGGCCCAGCTCTTGTGGTTGCGGGGATCCCTGCGTCAGCAGCCGGTCGCTCGGCAATTTCTTCGACAACGTCTGCGCCCGCAAGCTGCCGTCGATACGGTTGAACGTTATCTCCAACACATTCAGGCCCCCACCCTGGTGATCGCCGCCGAACAGGACGACACCATTCCCCTCTGGCACTGCCAAACCTATGCCGAAGGGATCCCTGGGGCTCAGCTCAAGATCCTGGCCGGGGCCGGCCACGCCATCCCTGCCTTGCATGGGGAACAGGTGCTGCCCCTGATCCGGGAATTTCTCGACACAGCCCTTTCCGCCCAATGCGGGCTTTGAGCTGGGGCTGTAGCGTATGGCCGAGAGAGGAATGCCGCTTGCCAGATGGCGATGCCCGATAGGCGACGGAGCGCCGCCCAAGGGGAACGCCTGACCCTAACCAGCAGGCGGTTTCTGCTAGAAACCCATCAGACGAGCAACAGCGGACAGCTCAGGGACAACGCCGGTGTGGATAGGAGCGGATCCCTGGTGGCTGGCCGTGTCCGGATCCTTAAGGCCATTGCCCGTCAGCACGCACACCACCTGTGCTCCAGCAGGCACCTGCTCTCGCCATTTCAGCAATCCTGCCACCGAGGCCGCGCTGGCCGGCTCGCAAAAGATCCCTTCTTCGGATGCCAGGAGACGATAGGCTGCCAGAATCTCCTCGTCGGTGACGCTATCCACCTGACCGCCGCTCACCTGCACTGCCGCCTTGGCCTTCACCCAACTGGCAGGATTGCCGATGCGAATGGCCGTGGCCACCGTCTCTGGGTGTTCCACCACCCGGTTCAACACCATGGGGGCAGCACCGGCAGCCTCGAAGCCGTAGAGACGAGGGCGACGGGTAGCCTTGCCCTGCTGGCGGTACTGGCAAAACCCCATCCAATAAGCCGTGATGTTGCCCGCGTTGCCCACCGGAATACAGAGCCAATCGGGGGCATCCCCCAAAGCATCCACCACCTCGAAGGCGGCGGTTTTCTGCCCTTCCAAGCGGAAGCGGTTGACCGAGTTCACCAGGGCCACCGGGTAGGTTTCCGCCAGCTGCCGCACCATAGCCAGCGCTTGGTCGAAGTTGCCTTGAACGGCGATGATCTCCGCCCCGTACATCAGGGTTTGGGCCAGTTTGCCTTTGGCCACGTAGCCATCGGGGATCAGCACATAGGCCCGCAGACCCCCTTTGGCTGCAAAGGCAGCGGCAGCCGCCGAGGTGTTGCCGGTACTGGCGCAGATGATCGCCTCTGCCCCTGCCTCTTTGGCCTTGGACACGGCCATCGTCATACCCCGATCCTTGAAACTACCGGTGGGGTTGAGGCCCTCCAACTTCAGGTAAACTTGACAGTCTCGCCCCAGCCGTTGGCTCAAAGCCGGGGAAGGCACCAGAGGCGTGTTGCCCTCATGTAGCGTGACCACAGGTGTGCTGGCGCTGACGGGGAGCCATTCCCGATAGTGCTGGATCAGGCCGGGCCAAAGCCCCACTTGCGCGCGGGATCCGGCTATACGAGGGGGATGGGTGGGATTCAGGGTCGCCATGTCGCAGAGGACACCGAGGCTAATCAAAGACCGGCTTTCTCACTGTAGCTGTTCGTGGAGGGGTTCGTATCCACCTCCCGCAGCGGCGGCAGAAACATCTTCCTGATCCCCTCTCTTCAGAAGCTGGGGAGCGGAGGAGCTGCAGGTCGCAAGGCCAGAGCCTGCACCAGAGAGCGCAACTTCAGACGAATCTCGGCCAGCTCTTGCTCTGGGTTGGAGTCAGCCACAATCCCGGCACCGGCATACAAGCGGGCCCAATTCCCCCGAATTAGGGCGGAGCGGATCCCCACCACAAACTCGCCATTGCCCTGTAAGTCTACCCAGCCCAAGGGAGCGGCATAGCTGGAGCGATCAAAGGGTTCCAACCGCTCTAGCCACTGCAGCGCCGCCTGTTGGGGATACCCTCCCACCGCTGCCGTCGGGTGGAGCTGGGCCAGCAGATCGAACAGATGTACATCGGCGGGGAGCTCCGCCTCGATCAAGGTTTGCAGATGCTGGATGTTGGCTAGACGGAGCAGCCGCGGTTGCGGGGAAATGCAGGGATCCATTCCCAACCGACTCAGAGCCTCCCGGATCGAGCGCACCACCCACTCATGTTCTCGGCGGTCTTTGGGGCTGCGGAGCAGCTCCTCGGCCAACTGGCGATCCTGGACAGGGGTGGCGCCGCGGGCGGCGGAGCCGGCTAAGGCATCGATCTGCACCCGGCCTTGCCACACGGAAAGCAAGCGCTCCGGGGTGGCCCCCAAGAAAACCTGGGGAAAGGCCCCCTCTTGGACCAGGGGGAGAGGCCTGGCCGGCAAATTCCCCCGAGCATCTGCCTCCAAGGACTTCGGCCCGCTGACGCCAGCGGCAAAGGCAAAGATGCTGCAATCGGGATGATCTTTTTCCAGGTAGGCCAGCAGGGACGGGATTGACGGCGGGACAGGCAAGTGCAGATCCACGGCTTCGGCCAGCACCACTTTCTCCAGGGATCCCGCCTGAATCACCTGCAGGGCTTTTTGGATGCGCGCCAAGAGGGGGGCTTCCTCCAAGTTCACTGGCACAGGAGCTTGCAATTCCCACGAGGGCAAGGGGGATCGAGAAAGGCGCTCCATTTGGGCAAAAAAGGCGGTGATCTGCCCGGCCAAAGCCGCTAGGTCGCTCTCGGGGTCGATTTCCAGATTGAGCCGCGCCACCGCCAGAGATCTCCAGGAGCCTGGTACCTGCAACAGTTGCCAGCGCGGCAGAACCAGCGCCGCCCCCCCATCACTCCTGGGGCTGAAACCAAGGCGACAGAAACACAGGGGGCGTTCCTGCCGGCTGTCTGGGAATCTTCCCACTTCCGAGGGCTCCGTTCTGCCAATGCAAGCGGCATGGACGTGGGGCTGCAGCTCTTCTACAAAGCTCCGTGCCGCCCGCAAGCCCCCTTCTCCCGCGAGATCAACCTGCCGCAGGGATCCCCATCCCAACACCCGCACCCTTTCCCCGTGGGCCTTGTGGGAGAGATAACAGTAGCTCGGGAATCGGTTTGTGGGGAGCGAACCCAGCCTCTGGGCCAGCACCGCCAGCGGATCCAGCTCTGGGATGGGCTGCGACAAGCTGAGGATTTGGGGAACACCCCGCGCCCGCGCCATCTGTTGGCAGGCGGCTAGGAAGGGATCCCAGTGGCGCCGATCCCTCGCCTCGTCCGTCCAGGTAGAAGTGCGAGTCGGCGGCCATGCTCTCGGCCACTCCAGGCACTCAAGCGTACCGTGGGCATTCCAAGGGGAAAGAGAAGAGGTCATGCGCAAGAAAAAGAAGACGATCCCACCTTGGCCGAAAACAGGACACCCGTCGATGGAGACCGGCAGAAGATGACTTTAGGATAAGAGATTAGGAGAAGAGCCGGCAGCCTGAGCTTCTGGGGGCCAGATCTGAGGAGCTTCTTCACGGACTGCAAAGTTTCTTAGCATCCTGGGGGATGCTTTCTCAGGCGCTCTACCCTACAGAGCAGATGGTTGTAGACAGATCCAGAGACAGGCCCCAGAGCAGGCTTACTTCCCAAGGAGAACTCCCATGAATCCAGATGTCGGCCAAGTGCAGCCAGCAGCAGAGGTCGCATGGAGTGACCCCTCCCGCCGGCAATTGTGGATGGCTGCCCTCAAGCCCCCCATGTACAGTGTGGCGATCATGCCCATCTGGGTGGGATCCGCCATTGCCTATGCCCAGTCAGGGGTGCTGGACTTGGGGGTTTTGGGGGTGTTTTTGGGAGCCGCCATCTGCATCTTGGCCTGGGTCAACATCAGCAACGACGTGTTCGATGCCCAGACAGGGGTGGACAAAAACAAACTCCACTCGCTGGTCAACCTGACGGGCAAGCCGGGGCAGGTGTTTTGGGTGGGGAATGCCTTTTTGGCCCTGGGTCTGCTGGGGATCCTGTGGCTGAGCTGGCGGCAATCGGATCCCACGGTGCTGCTGTTGGTGCTGCTGGCCTGCGGGCTGGGCTATGCCTACCAAGGGCCGCCCCTGCGCCTGGGCTATCAGGGCCTGGGCGAGATCCTCTGCTTTTTCAGCTTTGGGCCGCTGGCGGTTTTGGCCGCCCACTACAGCCAAAGCCAGACCTGGTCGCTGCCGGGGTTGGCAGCCTCACTGGTGGTGGGGATGGCGACCAGCTTGATCTTGTTTTGTTCCCATTTCCATCAAGTGCAGGATGACCTAGCCTGCGGCAAGCGCTCGCCGGTGGCCCGCCTGGGGACTTTGCGCTCGGCCCGCCTCATCCCCTGGCTCTGCGGCAGCCTTTTTGGCCTGATGCTGCTGTTTGTGGGGCTGGGGATCTTTCCGGCTTGGACACTGCTGAGTTTGGCCGGGATCCCGTTTGCAGTGCGGCTTTCCCGCCTGCTGGGTACCTATCACGATCAGCCGCAGCGGATTAGCCACTCCAAGTTCATCGCCGTCAGTCTCCATTTTTGGCTGGGGCTGTTTCTGGGGCTAGGGTTCATCCTCAGCCGCTATGGCTGAAGGCTGAAAAGTCGGCTTAAGGCTAGGTGTGCGCGGGATCCCTCCGGTGCAGCCGGCAAAATGGGATAAGCTACAGCCTAGAGTGCTAGCTCAGAGCGTTGGCTCCAAGGGGAGTGGTCAGTTCGGGTCGAGGTGAGGCGGCAGCGAAAACAGGATGCGGCGATTCTTCAATTCCAACCTGGGGGTGGCGCTGTTGGGGAGCAGCATCTTGGCTGCTTTGGTGGGCTGGGCCTTGTCGATCGACATCGAGGAAGTGAAGGTGGAGTCTCCTCCCCCCGACCAGCCCCTCTCGGTCAGCCGCAGGGTAGACATCTTGGGTCGTCGGGGAGGCCATCAGCGTTGGCGGTTGATTGCCGAGCAGGTGGATCTGGCAGCCGGGCAACAGGTATTTGAGCAGGGGGCACACGGCTACTTCTACGGAGAAGGTGCCGACCGGCAAAAAGGGGTGCCGGATCCCTTTTTTGATAGCAGCGAGCAGATGACTTGGCGGGCCAAGCGAGCCCGCTACAATGCCACCGCCGACGAGCTGTATTTGGATGGCGAGGTGGAGGTGAGGAGCGACGATGGCAGCTTGCTCTTGACCAGCGCCCTGAGAGTCACCCCCGAAGAACGCATCGAGGTGCCCGCGGAGTTCACCCTCAAAGGCCGGGAAATGGTGTTGCAGGGCCGCTCTGGCTCGTTTAACTTTCAATTTGCCCTTCTCAGCGCTCAGCAGGGCAAGCTGGTGGTGCTGCGCACCGACAGCCCGGCAGCCGCCCCCCCGACCGATCCCGCCAGCGCTTCCCAGTGGGTGGCCAGTGCTGCAGCGGATCCCGCTTCCATCACCATCACCGCCGACCAGATCACCTACGACCGCACCCAACAAGTGGCTCAGGGGAAAGGGAACCTGCGCATTCGCGAACGTGGCATCGAAATTCGCGCTCCCCAGGGCACCTACCTGCGGCAACAGGCCCAAAGCATTCTCTCCGGCGGCGTGGTGTTACAGGAGGTGGCCGGCGACAGCAGCCGGGATCCCTTATTGGCCGATCTGCGCTTGGCCCAGGCCTCTCCCGGCCCGGAGGCAACCCCCAACCGACAGGATCAAGAAGTCACCATCATTGCCGACCGCCTCACGTACGACCGCAACACACAAATTGCCCAAGGGGAAGGCAACCTGGAGATCCAGCAGGGGGAAACCATCATCCGGTCGGCCCAGGGCACCTACCGCCGCCGCGAATCCCAAAGTTTGTTGACCGGAGGGGTCACCCTGGAAGAGCCCGGACGGGTGCTCACCTCAGCCCGCCTGGAGGGCAACCACCGCGACAAGATCTTCCTCTTTGAAGAGAACGTCCTTTACCGGCAGATGGCTGCCTCTACCCCCACGCCCGGCGAGGGATCCCTGACAGAGGAGCTGCGCCAAGCCGAAACCGAGGTGCGGGCTGCCCGCCTGGTTTACAACTCCCGCACCGGCACTTCCGAGTTTAGCGATGCCGTCGAGTTTATCCAGCGGGGACGTAGGGCCAAGGCCAACCAGGCCACCATCACCCCTGAGAAAGTGGAGCTGCGGGGAGAGGTGGTGATCGAGCAGATCGAAGGGGACTGGCTGGCGCGGCGCTTGCAAAACCCGGAGACCCAGGCCGATGTGGATCAGCCGACGGTGATCTACGCCGACCGGGTGGAGATCGACCAAGCCAGCGGCGATGCCCGCTTCTTTGGCAATGTGGTTATTGTGCAGGCCAACCGCGCCATCGAAGGGGATCGCGCCGATTACTTCGACCGAGAACAAATTTTCAAAATCAGCGCCGAACAGGCTCCTGTGGTGCTCTGCGATCGGGGAGAGGTCGGCCGCCTTCCCGGGGAGAGCACCCAAGCTCTGCCGGGCCGCAACGCGCTGGATCAGATGTGCCGGGGCGCCAATCGCCTCAGTGGCAAGCTGGTTACCCTGAACATAAAACAAGATGAATACACCGTCGAAGGGGACGGGCAACAGCAGGGCATGTTTCAGTTTCGCATCACCGACGCCCTCTGATGGGATCCCCCCTCGGGGAGCCATCTGTGGTTTTTGATCGTCCAGGTTTGGCTGAGGTTGTGATCCGAGGTGATGTCATGACGGCTCCACTCGCCGAGGGCAAACTGCGCAGAACCCCTGCTCAAGCGGGCAGCTTTTGGGGATCCCTGAAATTGGGGGCTGCCTTTTTGGAGTTTTATCTCTTCAAAGAGATGATTCGCCCCTTCTTTCTGGGAGTGGCCGGGGGGACGGTGCTGATGCTGGGCAACCAGCTGTTTATCTACACCGATCTGCTGGTGAAAAAGGGCGCTCCTCCGCTAACCATTTTGCACATTCTCCTCCTCAATTTGCCCGCCATTTTGGTGGTCACCTTTCCCATTGCCGGCCTCTTTGCCACCTTGCTCACCCTGGGCAAAATGGGAGCCGACAGCGAGATCACCGCCCTGCGTGCTGCTGGGATCCCCTATCGCAAAGTGTTTATCCCCGTGCTCTGTATTGGCCTGCTGATCAGCGGCTTGGCGCTGTTGACCAATGAAGTGATTGTGCCGGAAACCAACCAAAAGGTGAAAATCCTGAACAAGAACCTCATCTTGGCTCAAGATGCTCTTTTGTTTAATCCAGAAGAGATCGTGCGGGTGGATGATGATCTCTGGTTTCATGTCGGATCGATTGACCCGAAGACCGGCTTGATGCAGGATTTGTTGATCCTGGATCGCAAGGCCGAGACCGGCCACCTGCGCTATCCGCAGGTGATCTCCGCCCAAACCGCGCAGCAGGTGGGCCAATCGTGGCAACTGCGAGACGTGGTGATCCGTCGTTACGATGAGCAGGGGCGCACCTACTACGAAGGCCAGGTGGAAGAAATGCAGCTCAACATCGTCAACAAACTGGTGGGCCTGGTGTACGCGGAAAAGGTGCCCCAAGAGCAACGGGCGGGGGAGCTGTGGGAGCAGTGCCAGCGATATCGAGCGGAGCAACGCCCTTCTGCCGATGTGGCCCGCTGCCTGACGGAATACCACCTCAAGTTCGCCATTCCTTTGGCCAGCTTTTTCGCCATCTTGGTGGCTGCCCCCTTGGGCCTGCAAACGGTGCGGCAAACGGGGCGCTACGGCGGCGTGGCGCTAGCGATTGTTCTGGTGTTTATTTACTATGTACTGATGAGCCTGGGACGAGCGATGGGTCGAGTTGAGCACATCGATCCCTGGCTGGCTGCCTGGTTGCCGAATATGATTTTCGGTGGGGTAGGCCTTTCTTTACTGTGGCGGTTTTTACGGTGAAATCCTGCAACTTCCCCCCTGACTTCAGCCCTTGGGCAAAGTGGTTGGCTCTTTGCTGGGGCGGCTCCCTGTGGTTGGGGACGGGGGAGGCCGTCTTCGCCCAGTTGGATCCCCCGCCCACTGTTGGCGTCGGCGGGACGGAGTTCTCTCTGGAGGGCTACCAGCGCTTTCGGTCAGCGCAAACACTTGCTCAGCGCCTGCAACTGGCCCGCCGGGCTTCCAGCCCAGAACCGATGGCTGCCGCCGATGAGGAGCCCATCACCTTGGCCGAGGCGCAATCTTCTCTGCCTGCTACAGCCTTGACTGCGGCAACCCCACCCCCTACGGCCCCGGTTTCAGACTTTGGATCCCCTCCCCTTGCCAACTCTCCTGAAAAGCCCCTCACGCCAGAAGAACTGAACCGACAGCGGCTACAACGGCTGTTGGCCGAAGGGGCAGCAGCTCATGCTCGGCGACAGGCGCAGCAGGCCCAGGCAACACCTTCTCCCCAACCCCCTTCACCGGCGACGCCCACTGCAGCAGTTCCCACCCTGGACTCCCTTCGGCTTTCCCAGCCCATGACTTCTCAGGCTGAGGCCCTGCGGGTGGAAGAGCAACCCTGGCTGCGCCCCACCAAGGACTCCGTCCCGCTAACGCGATCGGAATCCAATGGCGAAAACCGGGCTACGGCCCAACTGCAAGGTGGAGCCGGTTCAGAGGCAAGGTTAAATCGGATCCCAGCTTCCCCCAAGACCATTCCTCCCCTGATCTCCCAAGCCGGTGGGAGCTTGGATTTGGGCGGTGTCCTGTTGGCAGAGGCCACCCCTGGGTCGGGGCTGACGGGATCCCCTCCAAGGGGAACGGAAGCCTTTATCCCCACCGCTGGCTCACCCCTGGCTCCTCAGCTGCTGGAGCAGTTCCCCCTTTTGCGGGATCTGGGCACCGGGGCAGATGCCGTCTCGGCGACAGGGAACGTTAGCCAGGGATCCCAGATTCGCCAGCAGCTCTCGGCCACCGCGCAGCGGCAAATTCCCCTTGACCCGGATCAAATCAACGTGAGTGGGGATGTGCTCAGCTACATCGCCGAACAAGACCTGGGCATTGCCGAGGGGAACGCCTTGATCCAACTGGCTGACGGCACCCGCATCACCGGCGACCGGCTGCTGTTTTATCGGCGGGAGCGACGCCTGCGCAGCGAGGGCCCTTTTCGCATGGAGCAGCCCCCTGGCCCCCAAGGGCGCGGGATCCGGCAAATCGAAGGGCGAAATTTGGATCTGGATATCCCCGGTCGCACCGCCCAATTTGAGAGCTCGCTGGTCATTCTGCCGGGGGAGGAGCCGGGCACCAAGGTTTTTGTGCGCAGCCAAGAGACCACCGCCATTTTGGGGGATCAGATCTTTTTCGAGAAAGCCACCGTCACCACCTCGCCAGAGCCGCCCATCACCCACTACGTGCAAGGGGATCGGGTGGAGGTGTTTCCCGATGACCGGGTGATCGTCTACGACGCCCGCGTGTTTGCCGGCGGCGAACTCACAGAAGCAGGGGATCTGCGGGCAGGCCTGCAGATTGCCTATTTCCCCCTGTTCATCTACAGCCTGCGAGATCACCAATGGGTGCTGCCGGGGCGCAGCGAGACAGAGGGGGTGTTTGTCAAATCCAGTTGGGCCTACCGCTTCGACGAATACAACTTCGGCGGCCTGCGGCTGGATGCCATCCAGAAAAAAGGGGTGGGCATTGGTTTCTTGCATGACTACATCCTGCCCATCCCGGACAGTGTCAACTACGGGCGAGCCCAGTTTTACTTGGTGACCGAAGCTGACCAACAGCGCTTCTCCAGCCGTTTCCGCATCGACCACAACTTCGACTTCTACGCTGCCAACCTCTTTGGGCAGGAAGGCCAACTGCGGGGACAGCTCAACCTCAACCTGGACAACACCTACCGTCCTGCCGGCGGACGCAACGACAACGCCGATCTCCGCCTCAACGCCACCTTTCAGGGGGATCTCTCCACCACCACCCTCAACATCAGCCGCACCGGATCCCAGGAGCGGGGCATCTACAGCTTCCCCCTCACCCTCAGCCACATCCAGCGGTACGGGGGCGTGCATTGGCTGCAATCGGATCTGCGCTTGGACTACAACCAGCGGGTGAGCGTCAAAGATGGCCCCGACTTTGCCGATGCGCGGTTGACGCTGGGCACTCAACTGACCCCACCCGGCTGGGGAGGTACCTATCGCCTGGCCTACCGCGCCTACAGCAGTTCCAATGGCGACAACGAGCCGCGTCGCAACTTCGAGCTGGCCTTTAACCCCGACCTCGTTCGCATCACGCCCGATATTGCTCTCAGCAGCGCCCTCACCCTAACTCAAGAGCAACAGCCGGATCAGGAGGTGGGGGCGGGCCTCCACTTTTTCAATCGCTACGAGCTGCGCTCCAGCCTTCAGTTCAACGATATTCAACCGGCTCCCTGGATCACCTTCATGCCGGGTTCTATCGATTACACCCAAGTCCTCTACTCCACTCCTGACCAGGAGTCTACCGTCAGCCTCAACCCTCGCCTCAGCCTCAGACCTGCCGACTGGAATACCATCGACCTGCGCTACAGCCGCACCTTCTACGGCAACAATTCTGTGCCCTTCCAAACCCTCTCCACCAGCCCTAAAGATGTGGATCGCATCAATGCCAACATCAGCTTCTTTACGCCCCGCGATCTTCTGCCCAATGTCCCCCCAGGCTACATTGCCTTTGAAGATGACCTGCCCGGCGAGCTGCCGATAGCCCTGACCTTCCCCGACGATACCCCGGAGGATTTGGCAGCGATTGCCTCCCGCAACTTGCAGGAGCTGCAGGCAGAGGTGAGAAACTTGGTGCGCCTGGACACCAGCCTTGGCTACGACTTCATCACCCAGAAGTGGGATACCCTCAACGCCAACTTCACCTGGAGCACCGCCCCTGATCTGTTCAACATTCAGTTGCAGACGGCCTACGACCTCAACGAAGGGCAGTTGCAACCGATCCGTCTGGAATATCGGGGGCGCAGCAGCACCACGTTTAACCGGGATCAACGCTCCGGCCTGGAGGTGTATGAACCAGGGATCAGCTATGCCCTGCAGGCGGTTTACGATCCCCGGTTGGGCCAGATCTCTACCTATGGCCTGGAGCTGGATGCCACTCTCGGCACGCAGTGGCAAAACCACTGGCGGCTCCGCCTGGGCCTGACGGAAGCAGGGATCCGCCGGGTGGAAGTTCGCCGTGACCTGCGGGATTTTGAGCTGCGCTTTGCCTACGATCCGGTGGCAGAGTCACTGCGCTTGGAAGGGATCCTGGTGGCTTTCCCCAGTCGCCCGGTGGGCCTCACCCAAGAGCGGGGAGATTTTCAACTGACCTCTCCCATCACCTCCCCTATCGGCACCTTTCTGCTCCGCGACGCCGAAGCGACCGGCTTGGATGGCCTCAGGCCCTGATCCCCGCTTCTCCAGGAACCGCCGCCGGCAGGATCCCTGCCAACAGTTGCGGCGGGTTAGGTGATGACGTCTGGCTGCTGCCGACCGGTGCGGGCGCGAATCTGGGCAAGGTGATCGGCCAGTTGAATCTGTTCGGCCAAGGCCACTTGGGGCTCCAGGCCATGTCGGGCCGGATCCAGCTCCAATCGCTCCAGGTACACCCGCAGGGTGGCTCCGTGGGTGCCGGTTCCCGAAAGCCGGTAGATGATGCGGGAGCCATTTTCAAAGCCGATGCGGATCCCTTGGTGGCTGGTGGTGCTGCCGTCCACGGGATCGGTGTAGCTGAAGTCATCGGCATAAGCCACTGTGTGGGATCCCAAGCGCTGGCCCACCCACCCAGGCAGGGAGCGTCGCAAGTCTGCCATCAGCGCCTCGGCCACCTCCACCGGCAGTCCCTCGTAGTCGTGACGGGAGTAGACGTTGCGCCCATAGGTGCGCCAGTGCTCTTCCACGATCTGCCGCACCGGCTGCCGTCGAACGGCCAAAATGTTCAGCCAAAACAGGACGGCCCAGAGCCCGTCTTTTTCCCGGATGTGGTGAGATCCGGTGCCGAAGCTCTCTTCCCCGCAGAGGGTGACCTTGCCGGCATCCAGCAGGTTGCCGAAGAATTTCCAGCCGGTGGGGGTCTCGTAGCAAGGGATCCCCAGCTTGGCCGCCACCCGATCCGCTGCCTGGCTGGTGGGCATGGAGCGGGCAATTCCCGCCAGCCCTTCTCGGTAGCCGGGTACCCGGTGGGCATTGGCAGCCAAGACTGCCAAGCTGTCGCTGGGGGTCACGTAAAATTGGCGGCCCAGGATCAGATTGCGATCCCCATCCCCATCGGAAGCGGCCCCAAAGTCCGGCCCATCTTCCCGAAACAACAGTTCCACCAACGAGCGGGCATGCACCAGGTTGGGATCCGGGTGTCCGCCGCCAAAATCCGGCAGGGGCTGCCCGTTGAGCACACTGCCCTCTGGTGCTCCCAGGGATCCCTGCAAAATGGCGTGGGCATAGGGGCCGGTGACGGCGTGCATGGCGTCGAAGGCAATGCGGATCCCGGAAGCCAGGTAGTCGCGGATGGCCTCGAAATCGAACAGACGCTGCATCAGGCTCAAGTAATCGGCCACCGGGTCGATGACGGACACCGTGAGGGACCCCAGCCGTTGCTCGCCCAAGCGATCCAGATCGACATCGGGAGCTTCCAGGATGCGGTACTCCCGGATCTGCTGGGTGCGGGCGTAAATGGCCTCGGTCACCTTCTCCGGGGCAGGGCCACCGTTGCCGATGTTGTACTTGATGCCGAAATCCCCCTGGGGGCCGCCGGGGTTGTGGCTGGCAGAGAAGATGATCCCCCCGTAGGCGCCGTACTTGCGGATGAGACAGGAGACCGCCGGCGTGGAGAGGATCCCTCCTTGGCCCACCAGGACTCGCCCGATGCCGTTGGCCGCTGCCATCTTGAGCAGGATCTGAATGGCCTCGCGGTTGTAGTAGCGGCCATCTCCCCCCACCACCAGGGTTTGGCCGGCGGATCCCTCTAGGACATCAAAAATGGATTGGACGAAGTTTTCCAGGTAGTGGGGCTGCTGAAACACCGATACCGGCTTGCGCAGGCCAGAGGTGCCGGGTCTCTGGCCAGGGAAGGGCGTCGTGGGAACAATGCGCAGGCTCATAGGCTGCCGGAAAAGCTGCTTGCTCCTCTACTATCTCATCGTTGGGCCTCTCGTTTGTGCTGAGCAGAGTTCTTTCCCCTCCACCCATTTGTGGATGGGTTGAATGGATGCATCGATCTCCGCTGGTAGCCCTCCATCCTCAATCCCCTGGCTTAACCACCCACTCCACCGGGGTTTTGCTGGGATCCGGCAATTTCAACGAGAACAGCCCCGCCGCCAAGATCAAGAGGGTGGAAAACCAAAGACAGCCCTCCAATCCGTAGAACTGGAAGAGGATCCCAGAAGTTACCGTCCCCAACAGCCGCCCGCCGGAATTAGCCATGTAATAAAAGCCCACATTGAGGGCTACGTCGTCGTCTTCCGTGTAGGCCAGCACCAGGTAGGAATGCACTGCCGAATTGAAGGCAAAGACGATCCCGAACAGGATCAAGCCGCCGGTGATCACCAGCTCCGGTGCCAGCCCGGCCATGAAGGCTGTGGCAATGATCGCCGGCACCGCCGTCAGCACGAAGGTCCAAATCTGGATGGTGCGGGCCTTGGGAGCACGGCCAGGGCGACCCCCACCCAGCAGTTGCGGCGCTACAAACTGAATGAACCCATAGCCAATCACCCAGATGGCCATGTAACTGCCCACCTGCATAAAAGTCCAGCCCAGCTCGTCGTAGAGAAACACCGGCAGGGCCACCACAAACCACACATCCCGCGACCCAAACAGGAAAAAGCGGGCCGCCGAGAGGATGTTGATCTCTCTGCTCTTGGAAAACAGCCGCTTGAAGGGGATCTTGGCCTTGATTTTGCCCATGTCTGCAGGCAGCAGCGCCCCCGAACAGAAGATCAAAGCCAACGCCCCCGCCTGGACAAAGTTGGCCATGCGGAAGCCCATGGGATCCCCGTAGATTTCGGTGAAGATCTGCAGCAGGGCCGCTCCCACAAAGAACCCCACCCCCTTGAGGGCGTTTTTGGATCCCGTGAGCATAGCCACCCAACGAAACAGGCGGGATTCCGCTTCTTTGGGCACCACCAGGCGGATGGCGCTTTTGGAGCTCATCTTGGTGAGGTCTTTGGCGATCCCGGCCAGAGCTTGGGCCGTCATCACGTAGGCCACCTGGCCCCAGACCGGCCACTGCAGGTTGATCACCCCCAGCATCACCAGGCCAAAGATCTGAATGGCAATGCCGCCGTAGAGGGTCAGCCGCAGGCCAAAGAGGGATCCAATCCAGCCGCCCAGGAAGTTGGTGATCACCCCGAAGATCTCGTAGAAGAGGAACAGCATGGCAATCTGAATCGGGGTGAAGCCCAACTTGTGGAAGTGGAGCAGCACCAACATGCGGATGGCGCCGTCGGTGATGGTAAAACCCCAGTAGGCAGCGGTTACCAGGGCGTAGTTGCGAACCGCAGAGGCTTGAGCCGTCGAAACAGAAGTCATGGGCAGGTCTCCAAGGGAGATGTTTCTATAGACTGCGGGCCACTTTGCGGGCCAGTTCCGCCATGCGGTTGGCGTAGCCCCATTCGTTGTCGTACCAGGCCAGGATCTTCACCTGGGCGCCATCCACCACCATCGTCGAGGGCGCATCCACAATGCTGGAACGGGGATCCCCTTTGAAATCCACCGAGACCAAGGGCAGCTCCTCATAGCCAAGGATGCCTTTGAGTGGGCCCTCGGCTGCCGTTTTTAAAAGGTGATTAACCTCCTCCACAGTGGTGGGCCGCCTGACCTCAAACACGGCATCGGTTAGGGAAGCGTTCAAGAGAGGAACACGCACCGCAATGCCGTTCAACTTGCCGTTGAGTTCGGGGTAAATCAGCCCAATGGCCGTGGCCGAGCCGGTGGTGGTGGGCACCAGAGACAGCAGAGCGGAGCGGGCCCGCCGCAGGTCTTTGTGGGGGGCATCCACCATGGTTTGGGTATTGGTGACGTCATGGATGGTGGTGATCACCCCGTGAACAATGCCGATCCCCTCGTGGATGACCTTCACCAAGGGAGCCAGACAGTTGGTGGTGCAGGAAGCTGCCGTCAGCAAATGGTGCCGGGCCGGGTCGTACAGGTGATCGTTGACACCCATGACGATGTTGAGGGCTGTCTTGTCTTGGACGGGAGCAGCCACAATCACCTTGCGCACCCCCGCCTTAAAATAGGGATCCAGCTCTGCTGCCTTGACAAACTTGCCCGAGCATTCCAGCACTAGCTCGATCCCCAACTCTGCCCAGGGCACTTCACCAGGAGACTTGTGTTCGCTAAAGGTGAGGGTTTTGTCCTGAATGCGCAGCCGGTTATCGGATCCCTCAATGTCGATAGCCCAGCGGCCCTGCACCGAGTCAAACTTCAACAGGTGGGCCGCCGTCGCAGCTCCCCCTTTGATCTCGTTGATGTGGGCGAATTCCAGCTCTTCCCAGCCCCAAGCAGCCCGCAACACCAGCCGTCCGATGCGGCCAAAACCGTTGATGCCCACCCGCACTGCCATAGCATTGACCCTAGACTTGTCCAGAAGGGATCCCGCTCTCTCAGGGCAAATCCCGCCTCAACTTTATCAGAACGCCCTAGTCGTTTCAAGACAAGTTGATGGGTAGGGTCAGGAGAGACTGGCCGATGGGGGTCGGTTCACGGTTGGCCTTGGGAAATGTTGCCGAATGTCCTGAAATCCAAAAGGGATCCGCTGAGGCAGCCCCAATCGACAACAGGGCCTATCCTGTAGCCGATTTGCAGTCCAAATCCACACCTCTGGGCAACAATTCGCCCAACCCGGCAACCGGTGGCGTGACATACTCCCATCGCTGACCCTACGGGTACAGCGTGGGCTTCTCGCTTCATCGGGGAGCCTACGCAAGAACCCTCCACGAGCAGACACGGAATGCCCTACCGCGTAGTTGCACCAGATTCCGGCAAAAGCCGTTTTGTGCAAGTACTCCCATCATACACCATGTGGGGGTATCTGTATCTCGACACTGACTCTACGAGTACAGTGCGGGGCTTAGCTACCCCCACACCCCGACAAGCTAAGCTGGGAAAAGTTGTGCTTTTCTGGATGTGCCCCCGCCGCCTCAGCCTTCTGTGCAGGATGACTTTCCTCCCTTACCCCCCCCACCTCCCCGTTCTCCGGCTTTGAGGGTGGTGGAAACGGCTTTTTTGGCCAGTACGGCAGCCTTGATCTGGATCCTGAGCTACACGCCGCTAGCTCCTTTCATGCGCCTGTTTTTCCCCATTCCGGTGGCGCTGGCGGTGATGCGCTGGGATCCCCGCACAGGGGCAATGGCCCTGGTGGTCTCCGGCCTGTTGCTGACGGTGCTGATAGGGCCCACGCGCAGCATTCTCTATGTCATTCCCTATGGTCTGCTGGGCTATTGGTGTGCCCGCCTGTGGCAGCGGCGGCTTTCCTGGTACGTCTCGGTGGTGAGCGGGGCTGTGCTCAGCGCCCTGGGCTTGATCTTTCAGTTGGTGCTTTCCTCCCTACTGGTGGGGGAAAACCTCTGGACCTACGTGACGATTCAACTCACCGGCCTAACCAACTGGCTCCTGGATGTGTCCCTCAGCCGATGGGGCGTCTACTGGGTGGCAGAACCCTGGATGGTTCAGGTGGTGGTGGTGGGATTTATTGCCTTCAATTCCCTCATCTACGTATTCACGGTGCATTTGGTGGCCGCCCTGGTGATGGAGCATTTTCGTTGTCCACTGCCACCTCCGCCGAAGTGGGTGCAATTTCTGCTGGATTAGCAGCCGCCCCAAGTTGTACGAGAGAAGCTACAGATGGGTTATTTGCCAAAAATCCCACCCTCTGGGTCTTGGCCCACCTTATTGATGCAGAATTGATGCAGAGCACTTTGCAAATGCGAGAACTGGAAGGTTCTCTGCTAGGATCGCGGTAGCGGGACGGAGTCTCGTTGGGATCCTGGTGGCAACAAGATATCAAGATTTAAGACTGCGATTATGGCTTCCCGCAAGAATCAACTGGCTATTGACAATGACGAGCTGATGCGTCGGGTAGAGGCTCTGATCAACGCTTCCAAAAATCGCTATCGCATCACGGTACAGGTGGCCAACCGCGCCAAGCGCCGCCGCTACGAGGATCCGGATGATATAGAAGATGGCTGGATGAAGCCAATCCGCCGCGCTGTCATCGAAATGTCGGATGAACTGACTGAGCCGGAAATCATCGGCGATGAGTAGCCGTTAGGCCCACGGCCCGCTGGCGGGATCGCCCTGTTGAAATTGCAAGCTGGCTGAGCGGCTAAGGGTGGAAGCCCTCGGCGTCTATCTATTTTGTCAAGTCGTTTGCAACGGGATCCCTTTCCCGCAGGCGAGCCTCGAGCCGCGATTCCATTAGGTGCAGCAGGCGGTGGGTCTCCTCTGGGCTGAGACCCTGGATGCGCATCTCCAAGGGGCTGTGGAACCAGAGGGTCTGCTGCGGGAAAGGAATCTGGATCCCTGCTTGGTCGAAGGCGTGTTTGAGGCGACGGCGGTATTCCCGCGCCACCCTCCACTGCTGCAGAGGCTGCACCTTGATCCAAATGCGCAGCGTGATCCCCCGCTCCCCCAGATCATCGACACCGTGCATTTCGGGGGGCTCGAGGATTTTTTCCCGCCAAGCTGGCTCCCGGTACATCTGCAGAGCCACCTGCTCGGTGATGCGTATTGCCTGTTCCAGATCGTTTTCATAGGCGATCACAATCCCCAGATCCACCCGTGACCAGCCGTTGGAGAGGTTCTCCACCACCCGGATGGCACTGTTGGGAATGGAGATCAAGCTGCCTTCGGTGTTGCGCAACTGGGTTAGCTAAACCGCCGGGAAGCCCCGCACTCTCTGCAACAGCAGGAGGGTCGGGATGAAAGGCGTATATATCCTGTGCCATAATCAACATGGCTGTACAAAACGGCGTTGCCGGAATCTGGTACAGCTACGCGGTGGGACATCCCGTGTCTGCGCGTGGAGGGTTCTTGCAGTAGCTCCCCGTTCGTGTCAGCGGTGCGTAGCACTTTGAAGCGCGAAGCCCACGCTGTACCTGTAGGGTCAGTGATGGGAGTATGTCACAGACGCTGGCAAAGGTGCTGAGGCGTTTGCTGAGGCGATAGGTGGGGGCATTTTGCTCTTGGCGCAGGGCAGCAAAGAGGTTATCCAGTACCAGTCCACTCAGCCAGACACTGCCATAGGTGGCCAGACCCACCCCTACCAACCGCAACAGAGGGCCGCGCAGCGAAACCAGGAAAAACGTTTGCAGGGGTCGCGTTTGCGGGAAAAGGCCCAAGCTCACCCCAACTCCGCCCACCCACAGGCCAATTTGCACCAGGCGCAGCAGGCGAATTTGCAGCTCTAAATAGGATTCCTGCCGTTTGCGTCCGGCCTGTTGTTCGACCAAGACGGGATCCACGCCCGGCTGCTCTTCCCCCGCTAGGCGCTCCTGAATCTCTGCTTGGATGGCCTGGTATTCCGTCTGCAGGGCAGCGCGTTTTTGCTGCAGCCGTCGCCGTTCTCGCTGACAAAGCTGGCTCAGGCTGCCCGCCACGGCCAAGATGCCGAGGGCAATCACCGCTTGGCGGCGCAAAAATGGCGGCTGCCGTTCCCGTTGCGAGGTGCGCAGCGCTTCCTCGACAATGCCGGCTACTTGCTCAGCCCAGTCCATGGGTTGGGCGCCCTGGAATTGGGCATCGAGGGAGGTGATGGTCAGCAAATGTCGCCCATTCACCCGGATAACAGGCTGGTTGGTCTGGCCGTCTAGGGTGACTTCAACCTGCAGCGCCTCTGGATCGAATCCGGCGCTGGCCAACTGGTGCAGAGTTTGTTCAATGGAGCGTACCCGCTGCAACACCGGCGGCAGGCTGCCGGGATCCCCCTGGGGAGCAGTAACCACAAACAAATGCCGCCCATCCAGCGTCACGGCCTCCGCCTGGACAGAGGAGGTGGGGAGGCTAAGCGCTTGCCGCAGCTCTTCTAGGGCATCCAAACGGTTGAGCAAAGGCAGGTTAGAGGTGGTGCCGTTGTTTTCGGCAGCTTCCTGCCCCCATGCGGGCCCGCCTATGGGGGATAGGGCAAAAGATGCACCGAAAAGGAGAGGCCACAACAGGGATCCCGTTTTCCCCGGCTTCGGCTTGTCTACCGATCGCAGTTTGTGCAGCATGAGCCGTTTGCGTCAGCGGTGCAGAACACTTTAACGCCTCACTCCAGAAAGAAGAAAGCAATCCCGAGGATGGCATAGGTGGCCAAGAGCAGTAGCCCTTCCAGCCAGTTGGAGCGCCCATCGCTGCTGACGGAATTGATCAGCAGCACCGAGACTGCAATGGCCACCAACTCCACCATGCCGAAGTTGAAGTTCATGGGCTGATGCAGCACATCCCCGGCCAGCACCAGCAGGGGTGCCACAAACAGGGCAATCTGCATCGTCGAGCCCAGCGCCACCGAGAAGGAGAGATCCATCTTGTCTTTCATGGCCACCGTGATCGCCGTCGCATGCTCTGCCGCGTTGCCGATGATCGGCAACAAAATCACCCCCATAAACAGCGGCGTCATGTGAAAGTGTTCCAGCGTGTCCTCTAGAGTGCTCACCAACAGTTCCGACTCCAGCGCCACCAACACCGTCAACCCCAAGAGGGCCAGCACCCAAAACCCCAAACCGGCTCCCTCGGGCGGAGCCGTCAGCACTTGGGGAATGGATCCCTCCGCCTGCAAAACCGGATTGGGGGCCAGGCGATTGGCCGCCTCATCTTCTGCGGCTTCTGCTTCGTGAAGGGCGTAGAGGTAACTGTGGGTTTTGAGGGAAAACAGCAAAGTGAGACCGTAAACCCCAATCAGCACCAGGGCTACTGCCGTGGACAGCTCTTGGATGGGGATCTCCCCCAAGTTGGCATCGGTGTAGGTGACCACGCTGGGCAGGATCAAGGCCACCACCGCCAGGTTCATCACCGAGGCATTCATGCGGGCCACCTCGGGTCGAAAGCTCTGCTCTCGAAACTTGATCCCGCCCAAAAACATGGCCAAGCCGGCCACCAAGAGCAGGTTGCTGATGATCGCGCCGGTGATGGAGGCTTTCACCACATCCACCAACCCCGCCCGCAGTGCCACCAAGCCGATGATCAACTCCGCTGCATTGCCAAAGGTGGCGTTGATCAGCCCCCCGACTGTCGGCCCTGTCAAGGCCGCGATCTCTTCCGTGGCCTGACCCATAAACTTTGCCAAGGCCACCACCGCCAAAGCCGCACAGAGGAAGACCAGGTTGGGATCCCAGCCCCGGAAGTGCCCCAACCAAGATAGGGGAACCCCCAACAGCAGCAGGAACATTATGCTGTTCAGACCTCTCTGCCAACCTGCCGCAGAGCGATCCGGCGAAACCAAAGGATTTGCGTTAGCCAGGGTCATGGTTCACAAGGGGAGAAAAGGTAGCGACGATGGAGGCTGTTTGGGTTTCGGGGAGCCAGATCCCCCATGGCCAGGAGTGACCATCTCCAAGAGTCTAACGGCTGCGAGGGGAGGTTGGATAGGTGCTGCTGGCTAGAGGGAGATAACCCGGTTGCGCTGCAACTGCCGGGCGATCTCGGCTCCCAGGTGATCGACCAGACGCTGGGGATCGGTGATTTTCAAAAAACTGCTGTCTTCCACCTCAAAGGGGAAGGATCCCTCGATGCCGTCGCGGGGGAGTTGTACCAGCAGCAATTGTTCGGGGCGCTTCGATTGCAGGGCATAGCCCAACTCCAGACAGACCTGAGGGCTGGGTAGGGGACGCCCCCGGCCATTCACCTGCACAGGGGTTACATCGGCCACCACCAGCAGCGCGTGCTTGAGCTTGCGAATCAAGGCCGCATCGATGAGCGGGGTCTCAGCCTCAGCGGGAAGGGATCCCTGCAGCTGCAGGGGCACGACCGGCCCGTGGTTGCGATTGAGGGTCTCTACCACGGCTTGCAATGCCCGGTGCAGAGTGGCGCTGGAGTCGGGGTAATCCGATTGGCCGCAGAAGTAGATGACCGGCTCGGTCATGTTCAGGGTGGCCCGCTTATTAAAGTAGATCTCACGGCTGATCAAATCGAGGTTGGAGATGCTGTAGGCGCCGCTGCCTTCGATGTAAAACTCCACCAGCTCTCCTTCCAGGTAGCGCTGCCACCATACGGAAGCCTTCACCTGCTCCACATCGTCGAGAAAGTCGGCCCGCATCGCCGTTTTCAAGAGGCCGGTACGGCTTAGGCGCAGGTCGGGGGCCCTCTGTTGGACTTGAGAAGCAGACAACACCGAATCCAAATACCAGGCTTTCAGGACGATGATCGCCATGGGATCCCTCTGCGCTCAGCCTTAAAGGTACGTGACATACTCCCACACTCATGCTGACGCAAAGCGCTCCGCGCCGCCAAAGCGAGAGAGTGCAGGCTTCAAGGACTCCGTCCCGCTGACGCGAACAGTGACTCCGGTTAGCGCTCCGCGCCGCTAGCGCGAAAAGGACGTTTCCTGCGCTTGAGGACTACGTCCCGCTGACGCGAAAAGAACGGGATGCCCCACCGCCCTGTACTTGATGTTGATGGCCGCATTGTGGTCGCGTCCTAGTTCTAGCCCACAATGGGAACAAGAATGCCACCTGTCTTGAATCGCTTTCGGTACTCTTTGACCGCACCGAGAGCAGTTTTGACTGCTGAGGTGCGCCTTAGCCAACCGCTTCAAGGCTTTCTTACGGCGGTTTGACCCTCTCCTCTTGCGAGACAAGGCTCGCTGCAACCTCTTGAGCCTGAGCTCTGCCTTGCGATAGTACTGGGGAACTGGAACAGACTCCCCCGCGTCGGTCACCAAAAAGGAGTCCAGCCCCACGTCGATCCCCATCGTGTTCTCCAGTGTTGGCGGGTCAGGGGTAAATACGGGGACAGATGAATCTTGCAGGCTCAAGGTCACATACCACCCGTCTGCCTTGCGGGTGATGGTAGCAGTCTTGATGACAAAACCGTCAGGCAAAGGACGGTGCTGAATTATCCGAACAGCACCGATTTTGGGCAGATGGATAAACTGCCCGCAAATGCAGTCCTGTTGCATCGGGGGGAAACTGAAGGAGCGATACCGCCCAACTCCCTTGAATCTGGGTTTCCCTGCCCGCTTGCCGTTACCGTCCCCCTTCAGCCAGCGGTCGAATGCTTTGTGCACTCGCTCTATGCAGTTTTGCAGGACTTGCGAATGGATGGCTCTGTACTGCGGAAACAGGGCTTTCGTCTTCACCAAGTCCCGTTTCTGGGAGTAGAAATCGGGCTTGTCTTTCAGCTCAGGCAAGTGACAGATTAAGGGACAAGCATTGATGTCACAGCGATTGTGTTCCCACCACGCAAAGCGCTCTGCCAAGCGGTAGTTGTACTGCTTGCGTAACAAGTCTAGCCACTCGCTCATCAAAGCAATCTGGCTGGGCGTAGGTCGCAAACGGTACTGGTAAGCAGTTCTCATTGAGGCAAGGGTAATCTACTGGAATGAATCCTACCTTATTGCTTCATGCGGTGGGGTTACCGTCTCGGTTTTAGGCCAGTCCATTGAAAACCAAAGTGTCCCCGCCTTTCATCCCGACCCTCACCCTGGATAGTGGTGAGTGGATAGTGACTAGCCACTATATAGAGGGCGGGGCTTCCCGGCGGTGTAGCTAACGGGGTGCGGGGGCAATCAGTCCCGCGCCCTGCCCGCAGGGTGAGCACCGGGATACATGGATCCCCGCCATACCCCTGAGCAAAATCTGTAGTAAAACGTACCTGTGCTGGCGTACCCTACAAGCACCGGATTGATCCAGATGCCTCCCAGCAAGCCGCTCGCGTTAGCGGGACAGAGTCCTCGCTGTTGACGTGGCTGGAGATTGGCCGGCGCGTATACAACTACACTTTGCCGGAAATCTAAGGAGTGGGTAGAATCTTGCTCTTGGCCACTGGACAGGGGTTCCTTGCTGCAGGAGTCCATCCTGCCTGCCGATGCACCCTTCCCTTCTGATTACCGTCAGCAGAACCCCTTGCCAGACAGCGTCTGCCGGGAACGGCCCAAGGGTTTCAAAGCCCTGCAAGGCCAGCTGAGAAGGCTGCAACCCAGGGGGGCGAGAAAACAGCAGGGGTCTTGCCACTGGAAGAGAGCACCACTGCAGGTTGCCAGGATGCAGCAGGGCATTGCCAATGGTTGCCAAGAGTTCCATTTCCAGAGGGCCCATTGGCGTTAGGACCGAGGGCAGACCCTCTTTATCTTTATCTTTTCTTTGTGGAAGACCTCAAGGCCAAGGGCTGGGCAAGGGGGATGTTGCCCAAGGAGTGCGTCGAGTCGGTTGCAAGTGCTGAGGGACGGTTAGCAACAGCTGGGCTGTCGGGGGGCCTCAGTGCCCTGAATGCCGGTACCGGGTGCATCGGGACTCAGCCTCAGCCTTGGGAACTGTGCTGGGTGGATTAGAGGTTGTTTTGCGAGCTGGCAGTAGCCAGGGAGGCTGGGGAAGGAGAACCGCCTGTCCAGTTGTTTTGTCGGGGGTTGTAGACCCAGGCAAGTGGCGTGGGGCAGGAATGCCCAACTGCGAGGTAAGGACTCCGTCCTGCTGACGGGAAGGGTAGCCCGCGCCCTGTCCACAGGACGAGCGCCGGGAGGATGTCACTCCTCTGTCCAGAAACGCTCGGAAAGATATTTGTCAGCCCCGTCGCAAAAGATGGTCACCACCACTCCAGAGGAGAGCTGACGGGCCACCTCTAGGGCTGCCACCACATTGGCGCCGGCAGAGATGCCCACCAGCAGGCCTTCTTCCAACGCCAAGCGCTTGACCATTTTCTGGGCTGCTTCTGTGGAGATCTCAATGTGCTGGTCAGGCAGGGTGGGATCGTAAATCTCGGGTTTTAGAGCTGTGGCCATGTGCTTGAGCCCTTCCAGGCCATGGAAGGGAGAGTCGGGCTGCATGGCAATGATTTGGATATCCGGGCGATACTCTCGCAGGCGCCGCCCCACCCCCATACAGGTGCCGCTGGTGCCTAGCCCGGTAACAAAATGGGTGACCTGCCCCTGGGTTTGCTCCCAAATCTCCACCCCAGTGGTTTCGTAGTGGGCTTGCCAGTTGGCGGGGTTGCTGTACTGGTCAGGGTAGAAATAAAGCTCGGGGTTTTCCGCATAGAGGGCGCGGGCTTTCTCGATGGCCCCATCGGATCCCAGAGCGGGATCCGTCAGAACCAAGTCCACGCCATAGGCAGCCAGGATCTTCTTGCGCTCCGGGCTGGCGTTGGCGGGAAGGGCCAGCTTGACCTTGTAGCCCAAGGCGGCCCCGATCCAGGCATAGGCGATGCCGGTGTTACCGCTGGTGGCATCGAGGATGATCTTGCCGGGGGTAAGCTTGCCCTGGCGTTCGCCAGCGCGAATCATGTTGAGGGCCGGGCGATCCTTGACTGAACCCCCAGGGTTGTACCACTCTGCCTTGCCATATACCCGTACCGATTCCGGCAAATCGGCAGCAACCCGCCGCAGACGGATCAGCGGCGTCCCCCCCACCAGCTCAATAGGGCTATCCACAGCAGGGAGTAACGGGCGAGAAGAAAATGCAGTCGGATACAAGGGGGATCCCTCGCTAGACAGGCATCGGCTGGACAACCATTGCTCATCTTACCCCGGTCTTTCCGGCCTCTTGGGAGCTTTTTAGTTTCCCCCTCCTGCCCAAGTTCTGGCTAGGCTCCAAGTAGGCTCTAAGATGGGGGTAGAAAAGTGGGATTTTCCCACAGCAGGATGACGCGGAGGGGCATGGCAGAAATTGGGATTGTGACTGCCCAGCAGTTTGATCGGCGACGGGGCCAGATCCATGTCTACGACGGCGAGGGCAAAGGCAAGTCCCAGGCGGCCCTAGGGGTTGTGCTGCGTTCCATTGGCTTGGGGATCGAAAAGGCGGCCCCCAGCCGGGTGTTGCTGGTGCGGTTTCTCAAGGGGCCAGGCCGAACCTATGCTGAGGATGCGGCCATTGCGGCTCTGCAGCGAGGCTTCCCCCATCTCATCGATCAATTGCGCACCGGGCGGGGAGAGTTTTTCGGCCCAGATGAGATCACCAAGTTTGACCGTCAGGAGGCCCGCCGCGGTTGGGATGTGGCCAAAGGGGCTTTGGCGTCGGGGTTTTACTCGGTGGTGGTGCTGGATGAGCTCAACCCGGTGCTGGATCTGGGCCTGTTGCCTGTGGAGGAGGTGGTCAGTACCCTCAAGCAAAAGCCGGAGGCCATGGAGGTGATCATCACCGGGCGCGGCGCTCCCAAGGAAATTATCGACCTGGCGGATTTGCACTCGGAAATGCGCAGTGTCCGGCGGGCGACGGATCCCCAAAACGGCCAACCCCCTTGCAGCGGCATCGAGATCTACACCGGCAACGGCAAGGGAAAATCCACCAGCGCTCTGGGGCGGGCTCTGCAGGCGATTGGACGCGGCATCAGTAAGGATCTCTCCCATCGTGTACTGATCATGCAATGGCTGAAGGGGGGAACGGGCTACACCGAGGATGCAGCCATTCGGGCCCTGCGGGAAAGCTACCCCGATTTGGTGGATCACCAGCGTTGCGGTCGGGACGCCATTGTCTGGCGGGGCAAACAACAGGAAATCGACTATGTAGAAGCGGAGCGGGGCTGGGAGTTGGCACGGGCGGCCATTGCTTCTGGCCTGTACAAAACCATCATCTTGGATGAGTTGAACCCGACGGTGGATCTGGAGCTGCTGGACGTGGAGCCGATTGTCCAGGCTTTGCTGCGCAAGCCGCGGGACACGGAGATCATCATCACGGGGCGCTGCCATGCCCCCTTACCTTACTTTGAGCTGGCCTCTGTCCACTCGGAAATGGTGAGCCACAAGCACTATGCCGAGCAGGGGGCCGATCTGCGGCGCGGGGTGGACTACTGATGGGATCCTTCGCAGCGTTCTCAGCCAATTCTGCTCTCTCTTGGCCTCCAGACCCCAGGATGCTGGCCCAGTTGTTGCTTACCCTTTTCCAGACGGAAGTGTGGGTGGAGGGAGGGGAGCGTGTTCCTGCTGGCCCGCTGGTGGTGGTGAGCAATCACCGCAGTTTTCTGGATGCACCGGTGCTGATCGCGGGGTTGGGCCGACCGATTCGCTTTGCCTGCCATTACTACCTGGCTCAGGTGCCGCTGCTGCGGGAGATCGCCTTGGCTTTGGACTGCATTCCCCTCAAGCAGGGATCCCGACAGCAAATCCATTTTTTTCGCCAGGCGCAGGCCAGTTTGGCAGCGGGGGTGGGTGTGGGGATCTTCCCAGAAGGGGCGGAGCAGATCACCCGTGAGACCTCGCCTGGGGAGGTGGGGCGGTTTCAGCCAGGTTTTGCCCACCTGGCGCTGGCGGCAGCGGTGGATCCCTTGCCGATTCTGCCGGTGGCGGTGTGGGCGCAGGAAGAATGGCGGGGAGTAGATATTCCTATGGCTTTTTTCCGCTGGTTTGACCCCACTGAACCCCGATTTCAACAGGAAGGGGGACATCCGGTGGTGTTGTATCGGCGGGTGGTGCTCAGGGTGGGATCCCCCCTTTGGGTGGGCAGGAAGCAGCGCCAGGGATCCCGACGCGAGCGAATGCAGGTCATTCAAGAGCTAACTGCAGCGGCCCGAGAACAGGTGCGATTGGGATTGGCAGAGAGATGAGAAAGTTGAGTGGCGAGCCGGTAGCATCTGCCTCTAGCTTGGTCAGCCCGGCAACGGGAGCGGTCGGTCAGGAGCGGCCCCTGCTGCTGTATTTGCCCGGTATGGATGGCACAGGTACGTTGTTTTACCGGCAGGCGCAGGCTCTGCAGCGGGAGTTTCGCATTCGCCCCCTGAGTTTGAACCACCCGGAAGCGGGGGATAGCTGGGAAACCCTGGCCGATTGGGTGGGATCCCAGCTAGAAGCGGGGGCGTACTTGTGTGGAGAATCCTTTGGGGCCTGCCTGGCCTTGCTGGTGGCCGCCCAATGGCCGGAACGGTGCCGCGGCCTCATTTTGGTCAATCCAGCCTCGTCGCTGCGACGTAGGCCCTGGTGGTGGGCAGGGCATGTTCTCCTGCCTTTTTTGCCACCGGGGCTCTATCACCAGTTGTCGGAGCGGGGGTTGGGGGTTTTGGCGGAGCTCAGCCAAATGGAGCCGCCGGATCGGGAGCGGCTGCGCCAGGCGGTTCACAGTGTTGAGCCCACAGTGGCTGCCCAGCGCTTGGCTTTGCTGGGATCCTTTGTTGTGGAGAAGCTGCCCCTGGAGTCGATGACCCTGCCAACTTTGCTGGTGGCGGGGGGGCGGGATCGCCTGTTGCCCTCGGTGCAGGAGGTGGGCTGGCTGGCGGAACGGCTGCCCCAGGCGCAGGTAGAAATCTCGCCCCAGAGCGGCCACGCTTGCCTGCTGGAGCGGCGGATGAACCTGCGGCGTTACCTGCTCAAGCCGGATGGCCTTTTCACCCCCCTGCTGCTCAATTCTGCTTCGGCCCATTGAGCATGGACAGGGATCCCCACAGATCTTCTATCCGCTCTGGGCAGGAGCTCTCCTTCCCCTCTCGATCCAGCCAAAGGGCTCGCAAGCCTGCTGCTTTTGCCCCCTGGTAGTCTTCGCGGTGGCTGTCGCCGATGTGGCCGGCGGCTGCGGGGGGGATCCCGTGGGCTGCCAGGGCAGCTTGGAAGATGCGGGGATCGGGCTTGGCATAGCCCACTTGGGTGGAGAGGGTGAGGGTGGAAAAGTAGGGATCCAACTGCAACTGCTGCAGCACCCTGGGCAAGCGGCTGTCGAAGTTGGAGATCACCCCCAACCGGATCCCTTCCTGCTGCAGGGCCCGCAAAGCCGGCAGCGTCTCGGGATACAGCTCCCAGGGATCCGCCCCGGCAAAGTGCTCAAACAATTGGGCGAAAAAGTCTTCAAACCGGTGCTCTCCGAAGGCAGCCAGGGATCCCACCCGGGCAAAAGTCTCCCGCACCACCTGGCGCCACCAGGTCCGCTCCCACTCCCGCAAAGGGGATCCCGTCAATCCTGGGCAGGCCGGGGCTGGAGCCTGGGCAAAAACTTGGCCAAAAGCGCGATCCAAGGCCTGGGGATCCACCCTTACCCCATACTCCGCTGCCACCTGGCTGTAAACCTGGCCCACGCTGCCCCGCACCCGAAACAAAGTGCCCACAGCGTCGAAAAAGAGCACCCTCAGCTTCACGACTGCCCCTCGTAGCGGGCGTAGGCATCGACAATCCGCTGCACCAGAGGGTGGCGCACCACATCCCGCTGGTCGAAGTAGCAAAAGGCAACCCCCTCTACCCCTGTCAGAATACGCTCTGCCGCTGCCAGGCCGGACATGCGATGTTTGCCCAGATCCGTTTGGGTGAGATCCCCGGTAACCACCATACGCGACCGGAACCCCAGCCGCGTGAGGGCCATCTTCATCTGCTCGGGGGTGGTGTTCTGGGCTTCGTCCAAAATGATGAAGGCATTGCTCAAAGTACGGCCTCGCATGTAGGCCAGCGGCGCCACCTCGATCACCCCCTGCTCCATCAACTGCGGTAGCTTGGCCGGGTCGATAAACTCGAACAGGGCATCGTAAAGGGGCCGCAGATAGGGATCCACCTTTTCCACCAGATCCCCCGGCAAAAACCCCAGTTTTTCTCCCGCCTCCACAGCCGGGCGAGTCAAGATCAAACGCTCGTACTCCCGGTTTTGTAGGGCAGCAATGGCCACAACGGCAGCCAGATAGGTTTTTCCTGTGCCCGCCGGTCCAATGCCAAAGCAGAGGTCGTGGGTGCGAATGGCTCGCACGTACTCCTGTTGGCGGGGCGTTTTCGGTCGGATAAGCTCCCCTTTGCGGGTGCGGGCCAAAATCCCTGCTTGTGCTTGCTGGTAGGCGGCAACCTCTTGTCCGGAGAGGGCGCGAAAAGCTTGCTCTGCATCGATCACAGTGACGGGGTGCCCAGTTTGCCAAAGCGGCCTCAGCAATTCTAGCCATTGCCGCACCTGCTGCCGCTGTTGGGGAGTGCCTTTCAGGTACAGGTCTTGTCCGCGCAGCGTTACAGAAGCACCGCTGGAGCGACTGATCCACCTCAGGTTGGCCTCCTGAGTGCCCGCCAAAGACATGGCCTGTTGAGGATTGGACAGAGAGATGACTTCGAAATCAGAAGAGAGGGAAGTAGGGTTGTCGTGCATGCCGTGGGCGCCGGGCACCCTGGGAGACCTGTAGGGGTGATCTTACCAAAAACGCTTGTCAGGGCGCTCTGGGCTGTGGAAAGCCGCTGCAGAGCCCAGGGGTCGAGCGCAAGAGTGCTTAACAGGGGATTACACTATTAATGTGTTCCAAAATACAAGCTTCTGGAAGATCTGCAGCAAACCTGGATTTGGGTTCCGGCCTTCATTGGCAGCCGAGTCACAGGGAATTAACAACTCCCTAAGGTTCCCTAAAAAAGTATTGCAAAGGGCTATCTTTTCGGGAATAGCTTTTATTCATCAAGTAACGTTGATCTATCTGCTAAAGGAGCTTGAACTCCCAGTCTCTCGTCGGTCGGGCAAGAGCTTGAGGTTTTCAACTCCGTTGGTCATCGTGCATCTGACATTCTCCATCCAGCAGCAGGGATGTGGATGGGGGTCTCTTACAACCTTTCCCCAGGCTCCTCTTGGGGATCCCTGTGACTCCTCAATTTCTGAGCAAGAGGCTCATCCCTTCTGGAGTCACTTTGAAAAATCAGATGGAAAAAGGAGAGATAGATGTTTACCCAATCTGCGTCTGATACCCTGGGGTTGGCACAACTGGATTTGGCGCAAATTCCGCGGCAGATCACCTGCGATGGCAGTGACTTGGATTGGATCCAGGCTCTGGCCATCGAAGGGATCCAACCTGAAGAAGAAGCTTTACAGGCTTGGATGGCTTTCCGTGACCTGCGGGTGAACCAAGAGGCGGGCAACATTTTACGCTGGCAAGGGCGTCCGTTGCGGGCCAGCCGTATCCGCTTTTTCCCCAGGAATGTGGCTTGGCGCTATGGCTTCTCGTTTTCCACCAGCATCCGCTCGCCCCTTGGCAAAGGGATCCCGACCCCTGAGGAGTGGCGCTACCCGGGCCTCTGCCGCTACGGGATTGTGCTGTTTCAACCCAACGCCCAACTGGTGGCCCATCAGGTTTTCGAGTCCTCGCCAGAGCAGCCCCAAGAGGTGGATCTGGATCCCAACCTGGATATTGCCTTCAACATCAATGACGCCAAGGGCAGCTACGGCGACAATAGCGGCAGCTTCGATATTTACCTGCAGGTGGTGAGCTAGACTCACCCAACCCCAGGAGGGATCCCGGCTGATCGCGATAGCGGGACGGAGTCTTTGCAGGGCGGGTCAGGGGGCAGTTGCCGGGTGGGATCCCATCCCCTACAATGAGTGAACTGGTGGCTGGATCCCAGCTTGCCATTGCCCTTCCTGGCCCTGGAGAGGTGGCTGAGTGGTCGAAAGCGGCTTCCTGCTAAGAAGTTACGGGGCCCAAAAGCTCCGTCGAGGGTTCGAATCCCTCCCTCTCCGTCCATATTTGCTGACCAAGGTTGTTGACGTCCTCTGCGCGCCGTTAGCTTACTTCCCCATAGCGGTAGGGCGGGGCTTTTCTCAGTGGCTCGGGCGTCTCAGACTAACCTGAAACGACCACAGAGGCCAACTCCGCTACCAGTCATGGGTCGTGGAAGCAGGAAGAAATCAGAGCATGACTCTAGTCAATAATAAGCTCAACTATACTGAAAATAATGTATAATATGTTCAGTACGGATTACTACCAGTTGATCTTTCTGTTT
>NZ_JBSSBV010000012.1:0-68688 GCF_054059115.1 Thermostichus sp. MS-CIW-26 | reverse complement strand
ACGGCTCATAAGCTTTGTGACCAAGCGCAAACCATCTTTGCAGAAGACCTCAATGTCACAGGCTTGACACGGGGAATGCTGCGAAAAGGTTGTGTTGATGCCGCCTTTGGACAATTTCTGTCTCTGTTGGAATGGGTGTGCTGGAAACGTGGAGTGTACTTCGCTAAAGTCAACTCCAACGGGACTAGCCAAACCTGTCCCAAATGTTTTGCTACTGTCAGCAAAACGTTGACAGCAAGGGAGCATCATTGTCCTGAGTGTGGGTATCGAACTCATCGTGACCATGCAGCAGCAGAAATGGTTTTGCATCGTGGACTAGAGAATGTAGTAGCCCAGGGACTCTGGGGAACGGAAACAGCCTGCCAAGTCGTTCTGTCGGGGGTCTATGACCTAGATAAGTGGCGTGGGGCAGGAATGCCTAACCGTGAGGTTAGGAAGCCCGCGCTGTACCCGTAGGGTCAGCGTCGGGAGGATGTCACTCTCTGCTTCGCTTTCCCCAATGTCTTCTCCCCATTCACTGGCGACCTTGCTATCTGATCCAGGGGATCCCTTGCCGATCCAGACTCCATCAACGGTCTCGGAATTGGCCGGAATCTTAAAGGAGTGCCAAGGGCGGAAAGTGCTGCCGCTGGGGCAGGGGAGCAAGTGGGGCTGGGCCCACTCTGTGGAGCCGGTGGATTTGGTTCTCAGCACGCGCGGCTTACGCCGGCTCATCGACCATGCGGCTGCTGATCTCACCGTCACGGTGGAAGCTGGCATGACTTTGGCGGAACTGCAACACATCTTGGCCGAGCGGGGGCAATGGTGGCCGGTGGATCCCCTCTATCCGGAGCGGGCTACCCTGGGGGGCATTATCGCCACTGCCGATACGGGTTCTCTGCGCTGGCGTTACGGCGGGATCCGCGACTTGCTACTGGGCATAGCCTGGGTGCGGGCGGATGGGGAGGTGGCCAAAGCGGGCGGGCGGGTTGTCAAGAATGTTGCTGGCTATGACCTGATGAAGCTGTTCACCGGATCCTTGGGCAGCCTAGGAATTTTGACCCAGGTGAGCCTACGGCTTTACCCGTTGCCGGCAGCTCAGTCTGCTTTGCTGGCCATAGGATCTTTGCCGGAGCTGGAGGTCCTGTGTCAGCAGGTGCTGACCGGCCCGGTTAACCCTGTGGGGGTGGATCTCTGGCTAAGGGCAGAGGGATCCCAGGTTTGGCTCAGCTTTCATGGATCGGAGCGAGCAATCGCCCAACAGATGGCCCAAACGCGGCGGCTGGCCCCTGCAGGGCTGACTTTGCAGGAAGTGAATCCCGGCTCTCTGTCCCTGCCTCAACCCGGCTCAGGGGCGGTGCTGGCCAAGTTCGGGTGCCTGCCCAGTCAGAGCTTGGCAACATTGGAGCAGTTTCAAACCCTATTCCCTGGGGCTCAGGTGCAACTGCACCGAGGCTGTGGGCTAGGGCGGGCTTGGCTGGTTCAGCCAGAAGTGGGATCCCTAATGCAACTGCAACGCTACCTCAAGTCCGCAGGCGGATTTCTCCTGCTTCTGGAGGCGCCGCCAGCTCTGAAGAGGGCTCTTGCCCATGACTTTGGCCCGGCTGCCAGCCTAATGCGCAAGCTGAAGCAGCACTTCGACCCTGCCGGCACCTTTAGCCCCAGCTTGATATAAACATCGCCCTCGCCACCGCTGCTTCCTCGGGATCCCTCTGGCCAAACGTCTTGTTCCGGTGCATGATAGATCTATAAGAAATTGAAACATTTCTTAACATCATTTCTCAGTATCTCAGCGTCAAAGCTAAGAGAGGGATCAGCATGAGCATCGAGTGGCAACGGATACTCCGCGTTGGGGTGGGCTTTTGCCTTGGGCTGTTGATTGCGGTGGGCGGGGGATCCCTGACCTGGGCGCAACCTGCCCTGCCGGTGGTGCCGATGGAGCTGCCTCAGCCGCCCGTGCCGGTCTTGGACTTGGCGGATCAGTTGACCAGCAATCAGGAAGCTCAACTGGCCCAGCATCTGAACAAGTTAGAGCAAGACACCGGCTGGAAGCTGCGGGTGCTGACTCAGTTCGACCAAACACCGGGTCGTCAGGTGAAGGAATACTGGGGCTTGAATGAGCGCAGCGTTCTGATGGTGGCGGATCCCAGGGGGGGCAACTTACTGGCGTTTAATGTGGGGGATGCTGTGCGCGAGATCTTGCCACGTACCTTTTGGATTGAGCTGCAATCTCGCTTTGGCAACCAATTCTATGTGCGGGAGCACGGCACCCACCGCGCCATCTTAGAGACCGTTGATGTCTTGGATCGCTGCTTTCATCAGGGGGGCTGCCGTGTGGTGCCCGGCCTGCCTCAAGAGCAGTGGATCCTAACGCTGGTGACCTCGATTTTGGGGGGGATTGTCCTTGGGTTTGCCGGCAAGCCCCGCCATGCGGAGGAGCTGTTTAACTGGCGTTGGGCCTTGCTCATTTCTCCCCTGTGGTTCATTTTGTTCGGGGCTTTCGGTATCGGCCCGGTGGTCACACGCACGCAGGATTGGATCCCGGTCTTGCGCAACGTCTTGGGGTTTCTGGCAGGGGCTTTGGTGATCTACCTGGCTCCCATTGCTCGCCCAGCAGTGGATCGGCAGTAGCTGACTCGTGAAGTCGGCTGGGCGTCCTTCCCTGCGAGCCCCAGTTCGCAGGGGACAAATGCTAGAATCGGTGAGCAGAAATTGCTGATGTAGCTCAGTTGGTAGAGCACTCGACTTGTAATCGAGCGGTCGTCAGTTCGAATCTGACCATCAGCTTCTGGTGCCATGGAACTTGGCTCTGCTGTCTCCTCTCGCTGAAGCCGAACTCAGCTTCTACACTGGTGGTTAGATTGGCATTAGCGGGATCCCTAGGTCTTGTTGACAGGAGGCCAAGGCCGATCCCTGCTCAGTTTGGCATACCTACTCAGCCGATTGGGTTGTTCTCCTGATTCTTCTTGGATGTCTATGTCCGGTCTCCCAGCCGCTACGGTTCGTCGATTGCAAAAGCTGCCCCAGGTGCCCTCCGTGTGGGAAGGGGATCGCCACAAGCTCTCAGGATCGCCACCCATGGGATCCCAAACGGAAGGGGAGTGCATTCTTTGGGTAGATGGCGTTCAGGGCGTGGTACGGGCCATGGAAGTGGTGCCCGCCGATTCTGGCTTTGAGCCGATGGTGCGAACCTTGATCATGGCTATGGAGCGGCCCCATGCTGCCTCACCTGCTCGTCCCCAGAAGATCATCGTGCGGGATCGAGAGGTGCAATTTTTCTTGCGCGGCATCCTGCACGAGCTGGACATCAAGGTGGAATGCCAGCCGGAATTGCCTCTAATCGATGAGATCCTGCAGAGCTTTGAAGAGGCCAACGAACGGATCCCTCCCCCTCTGCCGGAACACTATGTTGAGTTGCTGGCCGGCAAAGCCCTTACCCTCTGGCGAGATGCCCCCTGGGATTACCTAGAGGATCACCAAATCTTGGCCATCGACCTAGATCACTGGGACATCCAAACCCTTTACGTCTCGGTGATGGGGCGGTTGGGCATGGAGTATGGGGTGCTTTTTTATCGCTCGCTGCCCTCTCTTAAACAGTTTCGCCAGGATGCGGGCCAGCCGGATACTCCCGAAGAGATGGAGGAAGCCTTCCTCAGACAAGATTGTCTCTATCTCACATTCCAAGCTCGCAATCCTGAACTTAACGAACTGCCGGATCTGGACTTGGCAGATTTGGATCCCGAGGAAATTGAGCCGAACTTCGGCACCATTCACCCCCTGGAAGGCTTGCGCGTGACTTTGCAGGAGGATGAGGCGGCGGCCTTATCGGTGGCCTTGGAAGCCTTGCATCGCTTCTTCAAGCAGTACCACCGCAAGCTGGAAGATGACTTTCGACCCTATCAAGGCCGGTACCGCATTCCCAACCCCCAAGAGAAGGGAGCAACCCTTTCGGTGCAGGTGCGCACTCTGCCGGACGTGGCTGAAGAGCTGCTGCAGCTGGAAGGGGAGGAGGAAGAACCTGCCCAAACCCTGCTGCGGGATGATTTGGTGCCGGAAGGGGCGCAGATAGGTCTGGGGGTCTTGCCGTGGACAACGGTGGAAATGCTGCGGCGCACGGGGCAATGGCATCCCCTCCCCCAAAGCAAGCTGGTGAAAAATGGAGAAGGGCTGCCGGTGGTGATTGTGCGCACCTCTCGATCAAAAGCAAAGCAGCTCATCGAGAATTTGCGTGGGGAAGGTGGGCCGCAAGGCGTTTGTTTCAACACAGGGGTGGATCCCTTCGATGGCGATCGCTACGACCTGGAAATTGTGCAAACGGGCAATCGTGACCTGCACCTGTTTGGGGAGTTTCCCGAAGATGATCCCGTCCACTCCATGGCTCGCAAGCGCTGGGAGCGGCGTTGCCGCGATACGGGTGGCTATTGCGGCTTGGTGGTGGCAATGGGAGTGAATTCTGCCCGTCCAGAGCTGCAAGTGCGCCACATTCTGGCCCTGTTTGAGATGCAGGCTTTGAACCCAACGGGACTGGGACTGGGGCCGATGGTGCGGATTAGCCGACAATTGCACTTGCCTTGACCGTCCAGATGGAGGCAGGTTAGGTGCTGCTGGTAACCTGAGCAACTTTCTCCCAGCCGGGATCCCTTCTTTCTATCTCTGGCAGGTTTACCGGGCGGTGATTCGGTTTTTCCAGGGATCCACGCTATCTTGGCTCTGGTTCTCTCCTGGGTGCTGACCGGCAAAATAGCTCGACAAAGCATCTCGACAAAGCATCTCGACAAAGCATACAGTGGCCCTATCATCTGGGGGCTCTGGTATTGACCCTCAGTTTGTGGCAAGTGCTTGGAGTTTAGGGCAAGGGATCCCAAGTATCCTGCCGCCGCAGGGTAGCTTGTCGCAGCCAAGCCAAGTTGGCCGATCCAGTGCAAAAGGCAACAATGCGCAGCTCCTCGATCACGGCGCGAAAGGTGTCCACCACTGCCTGCATCTGTCCTTGGGAGACGGCGTGTAAAGCGGGGGCGGCCATACCCACCACATCGGCTCCCAGACGGATAGCTTTGGCCGCGTCGATGCCATTGCGGATGCCGCCGCTGGCCACCAGGGGTAAGTCCGGCAGCAGGCGACGAATTTCCAGCAGGGACAAAGCCGTTGGGATCCCCCAGTCCCTGAAGCTGTGGGCGATGCGTTTTTTGAGAGCATCTGTTTGGCGATGGGCCTCCACCTCGCTCCAACTGGTGCCGCCCGCCCCCGCCACATCCAGGGCTGCCACGCCGCATTCGGCCAGCTGCTGGGCTACTTTGGCACTGAGGCCATTGCCCACTTCCTTCACCACCACCGGCACCGGTAACTGCGCCACCAACCGTTCGATGCGGCCATACAATCCACGCCAGTCGGGATCCCCTTGGGGCTGAACCGCCTCCTGGAGAGGATTGAGGTGCAGAATCAGCGCATCCGCCTCGATCATCTCCACCGCCCGTCGCGCCTGCTCCAACCCATAGCCGTAGTTGAGCTGAACGGCACCCAGGTTGGCCAGCAGCAGAATATTCGGGGCCACTTGGCGCACCTGGTAAGTCCGGGCTAGCTCTGGATGTTCCAAGGCTGCCCGCTGGGATCCCACCCCCATGGCAATGCCCAACTGTTGGGCAGCGGCGGCCAGTTGTCGGTTTAGCTCATGGGCAGCCTCTGTTCCCCCCGTCATGCTGCTGATGAGCAGGGGTGCCTGTAGGCGTTTTCCCAAGAATTCGCAGCTTAGGTCGATCTCCGGCAACAGCAGCTCCGGCAGCGCCACGTGCTCAAAGAAAAACCGCTCAAACCCGGTGCGGATCCCTTTGGCAGCCACATCCTGCTGCAGAACAATGTCCAGGTGATCCTGTTTGCGCTCGGAAATGGGGGGGAGAGAATCGGCCATCATGTCAGCAGTGCGGAGCACCTTGGTCTTGGTAGAGATTGTCAGTCTATAACGCCGCGCGCTGCCAATCGCGTTAGCGGGACGGAGTCCTTAGGCGAACAGCATTGCCCGTTCGCGCTAGCGGGACGGAGTCCAAGGTGACTCGCTATCTACTGGGACAGCAGTGCGGTTCCCGGTAGGGTGCCGGAGGCATAGCACTGTCGCGGTAGCGGTGCGGAGCACTGTCGCGTCAGCGGTGCGGAGCACTGTCGCGTCAGCGGTGCGGAGCACTATGATGTGGGCGGGATCCCAACCGAACAGCCATGCAACCCTTGCACATCTTGCTGGCAGAAGGCAACCCTCATCTGCGCAGCTTGCTGTGTTGGCATTTGCAACAGGCCGGACACCAAGTTTGGGAAGCAGAGACCCTTCGCCAAGCAAAGACTCTGCTGCAACACCAGCCCATTCACCTGCTGATTTTGGATGCGGAGCTGTCCAACCGCGGCGGGCTGCAATTGTGCCGGTGGGCCCATCGCCAGTACGATCTGCTGATTTTGCTACTCTCCCACCGGGGATCCGAGGCGGACATTATCGCCGGCCTAGAAGCAGGAGCGGACGATTACCTCACCAAGCCCTTTAGTATGCAACTGCTGGATGCCCACCTTCTAGCCTTGGCTCGGCGGCGACAGCGTCATATCCCCCCTACCTTTCTGCAGTACGGGGATCTCAAAATTGACCTGGTGCAACGGCGCGTCGCCTTGGCTGGGGAAGGGATCGACCTCACGCCCCAGGAGTTTAGCCTGCTGATGGTGCTGGTGCAGGCGGACGGGGATCCCGTCTCTCGTCTAGAGCTGCTGGAGCGAGCGTGGCCGGATTCCACCGATAACCCTCGCACCGTCGATACCCATATCCTCTCGTTGCGCAAAAAGCTGGAACGGGATCCGCGCCAGCCCAGCTTGATCCACACAGTGCGCAATGTCGGCTACTGCTTCGGTCTCAACCCCCCGCTGCCTCAGGAACAGAAAACTCTGTCAGCCGCTGCAGGCGATTCAGGATCTGGGCCTCAGCGGCAGCGTCGTGGAGTTGCAGCGTCAGGCAAAGCACCTACTAAGGAATAGCTAGTTAACGTCAATTCCGCTAGGCAGAATCGGGATTGCTAAGTTGCAGCAGAGACCGGCGTACCCGCTGCTCCAAGGCCAGGTTGTGATGTTGGCGGCTGACCTGCAGAGCTGCCTGCAAATCCGAAAAAGCTGTTGCTTTATCTCCCATATTCCAGTAGGCCAGCCCTCGTCCGTACAACCCATACTCGTCGGAGAGGTCGATGCGGTTCATGTCCGCTTCCAGGCGAAAGGCCCGCTCGTAGTCGTCCAAAGCAGCTTTGATCTCCCCCAGCGCATAGAGAAGGTTGCCCCTGCTGTAGAGGACGTTGGGCTGTTGGGGTTCTATTTCTAGGCTGCGGCTGAGGTCGGCAATGGCCTCGTCAAAGTGATCACCACAGGCGTAGGTCACCCCCCGCTGGTAGTAGTGGGCTGGGCTGGGATCCCAGTCAATAGCCTGCGACCAATCGGCCAAAGCCGCCTCCCATTCGCCCAGGTAGCTGTGCAAACGGGCCCGCTGGGAATGGGCAAGCGCTGAGGTGGGATCCAGTCGGATGGCTTCATCCAGGTGGGCTAGGGCCAAAGGCAGGGATCCCTGTTGCATGAGCAGGTTGGCCAAGCTGAGGTGGTGGGGGACATTGGGGTGTAGGCGCACCAGCTCAGCAAACTCCGCCGTTGCTCCCTGGAGATCCCCCTGAGATTGACGAATCAGCCCGCGATAAAAATAGGGTTCTGGTCGCCGCGGGGCCAACCGGATCGCCTGGCCGAAATCCTCCAGGGCCTGGGGAACTTGGCCGAGGGCAAAGTAGGCTTCTCCCCGCAAAATGTAGGCGTTGGCCAGGCAGGGATCCCGTTGCAGAGCCAAGCTGAGCTGTTCAATAGCCCCCAGCAAATCCCGGTTCAGCCACCGTTCTCGACCACGGTTGTAGGCCAAGATGGCCGGACGGGTAAAGGCAGAGATGGCGGCTGCACCCACCAGGCCCATCACTGCCAAAAGACGATCCTGCCGCCAGCTGGCCATGCTCCCCAGCAACAGGGCAACCGCAATCAAAAGGCGCAAACCGGCAGAGTCGTGGGCTCTGAACATACTGCTCTGCACCGCTGTTACGAGCGTATCCTGTTTTTTTAATCTGCTCGCGAGCTTCTCTCTGATTCTGCCCGATTTGGCAGCGAAAAACGCCGAACAGCTCGAGCCCAAAAAGCTCCCGTAGCTCACTTGGATCATAGAGTAGAAAGGGGATCCCCGTGCTCCTCCCAACCCTTTAGCTTGTGGGGGTGTGGGGGTAGCTAAGCCCCGCACTGTACCCGTAGCGTCAGTGTCGGGATACAGATACCCCCACATGGTGTATGATGAGAGTAGTTGCACAAAACGGCTTTGCCGGAATCTGGTGCAGCTACGCAGTGGGACATCCCGTGTCTGCTCGCAGAGGGTTCTTGCGTAGGCTCCCCGATGAAGCGAGAGGCCCACACTGTACCCGTAGGGTCAGTGATGGGAGTATGTCACGCCCAGAGCATCAACCGCAGCTCATAGGGATCGTGCATATCGGGGTGAAAGGGCAGCAAGCGGATGGCTAACCCTTGCAAGCCGCTGGCCTCATAGCAAATCTGGCCGGAAAAGATGGCCCGATCCTCCAGCGTCTCCACATAGCGCAGGGAGATTGCCTGTCCTTTCTGAATCTGGCCATCATCCTTGACCGGCCCCTGATAAGCTTGCACAATCACATCCTGAGGTTGCAGGGATCCCAGCCGCACTTCCACCGTCACGGTGAGGGGATCCCTGGCCATCACCACTTGGTCATCCTGTGCCAAGGCAAGGCCGGCAGCGGCAGCTTTCTTCGGGGTTTCGATCTGGACGTTGAGAACCTGGATGTTGTACCAATGCTCCTGCAGGTGGTTTTGCCAACGAACGAACTGGCGGGCCGACTCGAAGTGGTCACGGCGCATGCGGTCGAAGTAGTTGCTGAGAGGAATGTAGGCTCGCTGGACGTACTCCAACACCATGCGCTGCGTGCTGAACTGGGGGCAATTGAGGCGAATCGCCTGCTTCATGCGCTGGATCCACTGATGGGGTAGGCCATCGCTGCCGCGCTGGTAGAAGAGAGGGGCAACCTCCTGTTCCAGCAGGTCGTAGAGGGCATTCGACTCCACCTCATCTTGATAGGCGCGATCCTCATACTCCTCACCGCGGCCAATGGGCCAGCCGGTCTGGTAATAGTCAGCCTCGTCCCACCAGCCGTCCAAAATACTGAGGTTCTGTCCACCGTTGGCTGCCGCCTTCATGCCACTGGTGCCGCTGGCCTCCCGGGGGCGCAAGGGGTTGTTCAGCCACACATCCACCCCGGCCACCATCAAGCTGGTGACATACATGTCGTAGTCCTCAATGAAAACCAAGCGCTGGCGAAACTCCGGCTGCCGCGACACCTGCACGATCTGGCGGATCAGCTCTTTGCCGGGTATGTCGCGGGGGTGGGCCTTGCCGGCAAAGATAAACTGCATCGGGTACTGAGGATGGTTGAGCAAAGCCTTGAGCCGTTCCAGGTTGTGGAACAAAAGGGTGGCCCGCTTGTAGGTGGCAAAGCGGCGGGCAAACCCAATGGTAAGCACCTCCGGGTTGAGGGCCTCAGAGGCCCGTTGGATCTCAGCCGCTGAGGCAGCCCGTTTCTGGAGCTGTTCCATCAAGCGCTCGCGGGTAAAGTTAATCAGGCGGGAGCGGCTGCGCTCGTGGGCCCGCCACAATTCCCCATCCGGAATCCGATCCACCTTTTGCCAGAGGGGATCCGAAGGAGGAGCCTCTGCCCAATCCGGCCCCAGGTAGCGGTCGTAGAGGGCTTGGTTCTCCTCCCCCACCCAGGTGCGGACATGTACCCCGTTGGTGATGGAAGTAATCGGCACTTCTTCCAGCGGGATCCCAGGCCACAGCCGGCTGAACATCTTGCGGGAAACCGCCCCATGCAGCTTGCTCACACCGTTCACAAAAGAGGCCATGTTGATGGCCAGCACTGCCATGCTGAAGGGAGATTGGAAGTCGCCGGTATTTTCCCGTCCCAAAGCCAAAAAGCGCTCCCGGCTCAGGCCCATCTGGCTGTAGTAGAAGCCGAGGTAGTAATCGATCTTGTCGGGCGGGAACAAGTCAATCCCGGCGGGCACCGGCGTGTGGGTGGTAAACATCTGGCTGGACTTGGCCACCTGCCAGGCCTCTTCAAAGCTCAGCCCCTGCTCCACCATCAACAGGCGAATCCGCTCTACTGCCAAAAAGGCCGAGTGCCCTTCGTTCATGTGGTAGACGGTGGGATGGATGCCAAGGGCGCGCAAAGCCCGCACGCCGCCGATCCCCAGCATGATCTCCTGGTGGATGCGCAGATCTTGGTCGCCACCGTACAGCTCATCGGTGATGTCTTGGTCGTACTGGCTGTTGGGCTCGATGTTGGTGTCCAGAAGATAGAGGGGCACCCTCCCCACCGTCACCTTCCAAATGCGGGCGAACACCTTGCGGTTGGGATAATCCACCTCGATGCGAATTTCGCGGCCCTCCGCATCTCTCTGCAGCTCCAGGGGCATGTTAAAGAAATCGTTAACTGGGTAGCGTTCCTGCTGCCAGCCGTCGGGGTTGAGGTACTGGCGGAAATACCCCTTTTGGTAGAGCAAGCCCACACCCACCAGGGGCAAGCCCAGGTCGCTGGCCGCCTTGAGGTGATCCCCGGCCAAAACCCCCAAGCCGCCTGAGTAGAGGGGTAGACAATCCGCCAAACCAAACTCTGCCGAAAAATAGGCGTAGCACTCCCCTTCCACCGCTTGGGCCGAACGATACTTGCGATACCAAGTGTCCTCCTGCAGGTAGCTCTGCAGTTGTTGGCTGGCCCGTTCCAACTGGGCCAAAAAGCCGGGATCCTCCGCCAATTCATCCAGCCGTTCCTGCCGAATCCGACCCAGAAGAGCCACCGGGTTGTGGGCACAGGCATCCCACAGATCGGGATCCATGCGCCGGAATAGGCTGCGGGTTTCTACGTTCCAACTAAAATGCAGGTTGTAAGCCAACAAGCGCAGACTTTCCAGCGGAGTAGGCAGGTAGGGAGTGACCTTAAACGTGCGTAGCGGCTTCATAAAGACTGGGAGGAGCGTTGTTTCCACTGTCAGGCTACCTTGCCCTCAGGCTGAGGGCGTGGCTTTTTAACTTGAATGTCGATTTGTAATCCAGTGGATGCCGAGCTGTAATCCAACGGCTGCTCGAACTCCCTCAGGGCTCTATTTGGGATGGATCCGACTGCGCCCCTGGCCGATACGATCGCTGCCATTGCCACTGCGGTGGTGCCTGAACAGGGCAGCGTGGGGATTGTGCGCCTTTCCGGGTCACGAGCCCTTCCCATTGTCCAAGCCATCTTTACCCCTGCCCGCCGCAACGCAGTCTGGGAGAGCCATCGGCTCCTCTACGGCTGGATCCGCGACGAGAAAGGCCAAATCCTAGACGAAGCGCTGGCCGTTTGGATGCAGGCCCCCCGTTCTTACACCCGCGAAGATGTGGCAGAGCTGCATTGCCACGGTGGCATCATGGTGGTTCAGGCCACGTTGCAACAATGCCTGCGGCAGGGGGCGCGGTTGGCTCAGCCGGGGGAGTTTAGCCTGCGCGCTTTTCTGAATGGCCGCATTGACCTCACCCAGGCCGAGAGTGTGGCCGATCTGGTGGCGGCCCGCTCCCCTCAGGCGGCCCGGATGGCCCTAGCAGGCTTGCAGGGTAAGTTAGGGGGATCCATTCGCGCCCTGCGCCAGGAGCTGCTGGGTTTATTGGCAGAAATTGAGGCTCGCCTCGACTTTGAAGAGGATCTGCCCCCCTTGGATGTTGCCGCTTGGCAGGCCCGGCTCCAAGCTATTCAAGCCCAGATGCAAGCCCTGCTGGCCACGGCAGAACGGGGACAACTGCTGCGCACCGGGGTGAAGGTGGCCATTGTCGGGAGGCCCAATGTGGGCAAGTCCAGCCTGCTCAATGCTTGGTCAGGACAGGATCGGGCCATCGTCACCGATCTGCCCGGCACCACCCGCGACGTGGTGGAATCCCACCTGGTGGTGAAAGGGATCCCCGTTCAACTGCTGGACACTGCCGGCATCCGCGCCACCGAAGATCCGGTGGAACGGCTGGGGGTGGAGCGCTCCCAACGCCTAGCCCAGGCTGCCGATGTGCTGGTGCTGGTCATCGACGCCCAAGCGGGCTGGACGGCTGCCGACGCTGCCATCTATGAGTCTGTCCGCCATCGCCCCCTCATCCTGGTGATCAACAAAACCGACCTCGCCCCGCCAGAGCGGATCCCCCTCCCCCCCGAAATTGCCCACCGCGTCCCCGCCGTTGCCGCCCAAGGGAAAGGGATCCCGGAGCTGGAAGAAGCCCTGGAGCAGTTGGTCACCCAGGGACGTCCCCAGCCCAATCTGGAGATAAGCCTGAACCAGCGGCAGGCTGCTGCCCTCCGACAAGCCCAAGCCAGCCTGGAACAGGTGGGGCAGGCCATCCAAGCTCAGCTCCCCCTGGACTTTTGGAGCATCGACCTGCGGGGCGCCCTACATGCCCTTGGCCAGATCACCGGCGAGGAGATCTCGGAATCGGTGCTGGATCAGATTTTCAGCCGCTTCTGCATCGGTAAGTAGCCCCCTAACTCATACTCATTTTGAGTTTGTGTTACTATGGGCTCAGTTGGGAAGCCGAAGCGGATCCCCGATAATGGAAACACAGTTAGGAGGTTGGCCATGGTTACCGCCGAGAAAACCCGTCTCTACCCCACCCGGATCGACTTGCCGGCAGAGGCTCGCGCGCAACTGGTGGAGCTGCTCAACCAGTCCTTGGCAGACACGTTGGATCTGAAGACGCAGGTGAAACAGGCCCACTGGAACGTTAAAGGCATGCACTTCATCGCCTTGCACGAGATGTTCGACACTTTTGCCAGCACCCTGGAAAACTACGTGGACATGCTGGCGGAACGGGTTACGGCTTTGGGGGGCATTGCCCGCGGCACCGCTCGCATCGTTGCCCAAACCTCCACCTTGCCGGAGTACGATCTGGCCGCTGAAGAGGGTCGGGATCACCTGCAGGCTTTGGCAGCCCGTTACGCTCAATATGCAGCTTCCGTCCGCCGCAACATTGACCGCACCACCGAACTGGGGGATGCCGACACAGCAGACCTGTTCACCGAGATCTCGCGCCAGATTGACAAAGATCTTTGGTTTATCGAGGCTCACCTGCAGGCGTGACGCCAGCGAGGCCAGTCACAGGCAAGTGGATCAAGCAAAATGGGCGTTAACGTTCCCCTCCTGTATTTGGTGGCTCTGGCCGGTATCCTCGGCGTGGCGGGCTTCTTTGTCCTGCGGGAGGTGCTGCGGGTACGGGCCCAGGAAAAGGTCATCCGTGAGCTGCAGCCCCGCCTGAGCAAAGGCAAGGGATCCCCGCAGGAGCACTACGAGTTGGGCAGCGTCTATTTGCAAAAAGGCCTCTACGACCAGGCGGTTGCCCAGCTTAAAAAAGCCCTAGAAGTGGCCGGGGAGAACATTCCCCCCGTCTGCAACGCCCTCGGTTTTGCCTACTTCAGCCAGGGGCAGTACGACTTGGCCATCCGTTACTACAAGGATGCCGTGGCTGCGGATCCCGGTTATGTAACTGCTTGGAACAATCTGGCCCATGCCTATGAGAAGAAAAATCTCTATGGCCCAAGCCTGGAAGCTTACGAAACTGCCCTGAAGTTGGATCCCCGAAATGCCATTGCTAAGCGGCGCTCGGAGTCTCTGCGCAAACGGTTGCAGCCCAGCCCCTGAGGATCCCATCTGCAATTCCATCCGCAGAAATACTCTTGACCGCAGCACAGTTGTCCATAGGAGTTGGCTCTAAAGACTCCATCCTGCCTGTGCAGGCACTTCCTTATCCTCTCAAAAGAAGATTGATAATACTGAAATCTTGAGCGCAAATGTAAGATCCGGTATCGTGTTGCCTGGGCTGGTATTATGTCTTAAATAAAACGAGAGGCCATTTCATGGATTCGCAATCGGTAGCACCTGTGGTTTTGGTGATCCTGGATGGCTGGGGTTATCGGGATGCTCTCGATGGCAACGCGGTGCTGGCTGCGGAAACCCCTGTCCTGGATAGCCTTTGGGCTGCCTATCCCCACACCCTGCTGCAAGCTTCGGGTCGGGCCGTGGGCCTGCCGGCAGGACAGATGGGCAACTCTGAAGTCGGGCACCTGACCTTGGGGGCAGGGCGGGTGGTGCCGCAGGAATTGGTGCGCATCAGCGACGCGATAGAGACAGGATCCCTTTTCCAGGATCCCTTGTTGATGCAAGTTTGTCGCCAGCTCAGAGAGCGAGGGGGCCGTTTTCACTTCGTTGGCCTTTGCTCCGAGGGGGGGGTTCACTCCCACATCGACCATCTCTATGGGTTGCTCAAGCTGGCGGCCCAGGCTGAGATTCCGGCTTATGTCCACGCCATCACCGATGGCCGCGACACCTTGCCCCGCGATGGTGCCAGGGTTCTGGCCGCCCTGGAAAAAGAGCTGCAATGGCTGGGCAATGGCGTCATCGCCACCCTGAGCGGACGCTACTACGCCATGGATCGGGATCGCCGTTGGGAGCGCACCCAAAAAGCCTACGAGATCATGACCCAAGACGGCCCTGGCTGTGGACAAAGCGCCGCCGAGGTGATGGAAGCTTTCTATGCCCAGGATCTCACAGACGAGTTCATCCCGCCCACCCGCCTGGCTCCGGGGGCTGTGCAGCCGGGAGATGCGGTGCTTTTCTTCAACTTCCGCCCAGATCGCGCCCGCCAACTTACCCAAGCCTTTGTCTGCCCAGATTTCTCAGGCTTTCAGCGCCCCTTGCTGCCGGATCTCACCTTCATCACCATGACTCAGTACGAGGCGGAGCTGCCGGTGCAGGTGCTGTTCAAGCCCCAGAACCTGGATCACCTGCTGGGCCAAGTGGTGAGCGAGGCCGGCCTCAAGCAATTGCGCATTGCTGAGACGGAAAAATACGCCCATGTCACCTACTTCTTCAACGGCGGCATCGAGCAGCCCTTCCCCGGCGAAGATCGCATCCTGGTGCAAAGCCCGCTGGTGACCACCTACGACCAGGCGCCGGAGATGTCGGCAGTGGAAGTGACCGACAAGGCGATAGAGGCCATCGCCCGCCGCGAATACGGCCTGGTGGTGCTCAACTATGCCAATCCCGACATGGTGGGCCACACCGGCAACTACGAAGCCACCATCCGCGCTTTGGAGACGGTGGATCGCTGTTTGGGCCGGCTGCTGGCGGCAGTGGTAGATGCGGGAGGCACTACTTTGATCCTGGGGGATCATGGCAATGCAGAGCTGATGTGGGATGAGAACGGCAACCCCTGGACGGCCCACACCACCAACCCCGTTCCCTGCATTCTGGTGGAGGGGGAAAGGCGCAAAATCCCCGGCTGTGGCGGCGATGTCAAGTTGCGCTCCAACGGCACTTTGGCTGATGTGGCCCCCACCCTGCTGGAGATCTTGGGCCTGCCTCAACCTCCCGAAATGACAGGACGCTCGCTTTTGCAGCCGGCAGAATACACCATCCTCCAGCGGCAACCCAGTCCTGTGGGGCGCTAGATCCAGGGATCCCTTACTCCGTCACTGGGATCCCTTCTTGGGCCAGCCATGCTGTTAGCTCTCCCCAGTTGCGATAGACAGCCAGAACCCGTGAGCGATCGGGGTGATAGGGGGCAGCCAAGCGCTCCAACTGCAAAAAGCGGGCCTGGGGAGGGATCACCGCCGCTTCGGGATCGGGGGGAGTGGGTCGGCGCAAGGAGCTGCTGTAGCCGCGGTAGATCAGCACCAGATCAGACTCTCCCTCGCTTTCCACCTCCACCCGCAGCACCTCTTGCGGGTGGTCTTGGCTATAGCGCTCCAAGGCCAAGGGCCAAGGCAGGGCCCTCATGCTTCCAGTTCCCCCTTATCAGTTCCGGGTCGCAGCCGCCAGACGAAATAGACGCTGTAAAGCAAGTAGGCCACCAGCCCCCAGGCCCCCACGCTCCCCAGCAGCTCCGGCGATACATTGGGATGGAAGATCTCCCGAAACCCCAGCGGTGGCCCAAACCAAGCCCGGCACTCCTCTGGCAGAGAAGTGCGGAAAGCACAGGGCACAAAGGCCCCCGAAAAGAGGATCCCGGCCCCCATATAACCAGTCAGGCCCCACCGCCAGAGCAAAAAGGCTCGCGCCGCCCAGGTTCTCGACTGCTCGAGAGCAGCACTCCAATCCCGCCAAAACCAAAGACAAACCAAGATCAACAGCCGCGCCATTGCTCCACTGAGAAAGCTGACGGGCAGGCCCCCAATCATCAGGTACACCGTCACCGCCAAGAGGCTCGATACCCGCCAATAAACGATCAATAGCTGAATCAAGGGCCGCAACCCCACCGCAAAAGCCCAAATCAGCAGCAGCAATGGCATCACCACCGTCAGCGCCACTGCCAAGCGGTAGTCCAGCCAGATTGCATCCACCAGCCAACTCTGGGGAGTCATCCTCACCCTCTGCCACTCCTGCCCCTTAGTATATGAAACCTGGGGGATCCAGGACGGGACACAGAGAGTTACGGAATGTTAACGCCTGCTGACCATCCCCAGCAAAACTTTACACCAGACAGCTTTCAGAAAGTTTTCCATTTTGCCGCTACCGATCCCCGAAAGTGGTAGATTCTTAGCTAGCTCCTCAGAGGAGTATCCCTGTCGTTCGGAAGGCCAGCTGCCTGTCTGAGCGACCAGCGGAGTCTCCTTCAGACCTTGGCCCAACTTAATCTCATTAAGTATTGTTACTTAATCGTGTTATCTTGGGTTAAGGTCAAACCTTGAGAGGCATGACCTCGAAACCATGGCCCGTTCTTCCAGACTCCTCTCTCACAGTTCTACCCGTTGGAAGGCGACCCAGTGGAAGCCCAGACCACTGCCTCCCTTGGAGAATGCACCTCCTTCTCCGAAGCGGGAGGAAGAGACAGGGGATCCAGTTGCGTCAGAGCCACCCCTTGCCCTGGGGAAGCCCGATTTGGCGAGGAAGGTGAAGGGTGGAGCTAGGGGGGCAGCAGTTGCTGGCAGCGGGAGCTATGAAGCGCTGCAGCTGTGGCTGGTGCTGGTTACCTTGGGGGTAAGTCTGGCCATTGCCGTGGGAGTGGCCCTGGTTTACTCTCTGGGGGTAGCTGCCAACTACTTGCTGGGGGCGGTTGTTGGCGTGGTTTATCTGCGCATGCTGGGCCGCGGCGTAGCGGAGCTGGGCAAAAGCCGCAACCGTTTGGGGGTGACGCGTTTGGCTCTGTTTGTCGGGCTGATCGTTTTAGCCACTCAGGTGAAGTCTTTACAGATATTGCCCATTTTCCTGGGGTTCATGACCTACAAGGTCACCCTGCTCATTCATCTTGTCCAGACCTTGACCCGTTCATCTTCTTCTGTGTGATGCCCATGAACCTGTCCTTCTCCTCTCCTCCTCTTTTGGCAGAACTCGAGGTCGGCCATCACCTTTACTGGCACCTGGGCAAATTCACGGTTCACGGGCAGGTTTTGATCGCCAGCTGGATCGCCATTGCCCTGATCTTGACGGTGGTTATCTTGGGCACCCGTCAACTGCAGCGGGAGCCGGCTGGTCTGCAAAACTTTGTCGAGTATGCCCTGGAATTTGTGCAGAGCATTGCCCGTGCCCAGATTGGCGAGAAAAACTTCCGGCCCTGGGTACCCTATGTCGGCACCTTGTTCCTGTTCATCTTCGTCTCCAACTGGATGGGCAACCTCTTCCCCTGGAAGTTAATTCCCCTGCCGGAAGGGGAGTTGGCCTCCCCCACCAACGACATCAACACCACTGCCGGGTTGGCGCTGCTCACCAGCATCATGTATTTCGTGGCCGGCATCAGCAAGCGGGGGCTGTCTTACTTCAAAAAATACATTGAGCCTACCCCGATTCTGCTGCCCATCAATGTTTTGGAAGATTTCACCAAGCCCCTCTCCCTGAGTTTCCGTCTGTTCGGCAACATCCTGGCAGAAGAGCTGGTGATAGCGGTGTTGGTGTTGCTGGTGCCTCTGTTTATCCCAGTGCCGGTGATGATTTTGTTTCTGTTTACGGGGGCAATTCAGGCTTTGATCTTCTCAACCCTCTCGGCAGCTTACATTGGAGAGGCGCTGGAAGGTCATGGAGGAGGGGATCACCGTGATTGAGGCCGCTGTTCGGTCGATCCACCTTGGCCCTTTTCGGGAAAATCATCTCAAGGGGGTCAGCGCAAGGGATCCCTTCTTTTGGTAAGGTTTGTTGGGGCTGACAGATTGGTTCTGAAAGCCGCCGACAAGGGAGTGATTTGAGGCTGTAGTGTATCAGACCCGATCACCTCTGAAGCTCAAGAGACGTTGTTGTTGTGTCAATCACCAAGGAGCATCTCACTATGGATCCGTTAACCTCTGCTGCTTCTGTTCTAGCTGCTGCTCTGGCCATTGGTCTGGGATCCCTGGGTCCTGGGATCGGACAGGGGAACGCCGCTGCTGCTGCGATGGAAGGGGTGGCCCGCCAACCGGAGGCGGAAGACAAGATCCGCGGCAACCTGCTGGTTAGCCTGGCCTTCATGGAAGCTCTGACCATCTACGGCTTGGTGGTGGCTTTGGTGCTCTTGTTTGCCAACCCCTTCGCCTAGTGTCCTACGGGGGCGGGCCGCAGCGATGGCCGAGGTGAGCCATATCCGCCCCCCAACCCGGCCTGACGGTAGACCTAAGTTTCTGTTGGGGTCATAACACCCATGCTCTTCCAAACTCTATTGGCTGTTGAAGCGGCTGAAAAAGGTGGTCTTTTCGATCTGGATGCCACCCTGCCCCTGATTGCCATTCAGTTTTTGCTGTTGGTGGCAGTGCTCAACTCCCTCTTCTATGAGCCGGTTACGCGGGCTATCGACAGCCGCAGCGACTACATCCGCACCACTCAAGCGGAAGCCCAAGAGCGGTTGGACAAGGCGGTGTCGTTGACCCGACAGTATGAGTCTGAGATCAGCCAGGCCCGCTTGCAAGCCCAGCAGGTGATCGCTGAGGCAGAGGCTGCAGCTGCTCGCATTCGTTCCGAGAAACTGGCTGCTGTGCAGGCAGAGATCCAGCAGAAGCTGGAGGCGGCGCGGCTACAGGTCGAGCAAGAGAAGCAGGCAGCCCTCGAACAGCTGCAGCAGCAGGTGGATGCCATTGCCGCCCAGATTACCCAGAAACTGTTGGGCAGTGCTCGTTAGATCGCTGGTTGGAAGTACTTTTGGAGGAGCTTGCGATGCCTGTGTGGAGTTGGGTGGCCGGTTGGATCTTGGCTGTGGCCGAGACCACGGAGCTACTCCCAGAAGCCAAGGCAGGAGAGGGGGATCTCTTGGCCAAGATTCTCGAGAGCAACCTGATCAACATCGCGATCATTCTCACCTTGCTGTTTATCTTGGGTCGCAAAGTGGTGGGAGAAGCCCTGGCCAAGCGGCGGGAGGGGATCCTAGAAGAACTGCGGCAAGCGGAGCAGCGCAAACAGGAAGCCATCGAGAGGCTGGCGGAGGAGCAGCAAAAGCTGGCCCAGGCTCAGCAGGAGGCTGAACGTATCCGCAAGCAGGCGGAAGCCAACGCCGAAGCCCGTCGGCAAGAGTTGTTGGAGCAGGCGGAGCGGGAAGTGGAGCGGCTGCGGGCCAATGCTGAGAAAGAGTTGTCCAGCGAGCAGGAGCGGATTCTTCAAGAGTTGCGTCGGCAGATCGTTCGCCAAGCCTTGAGCAAGGTGGAGCAGGAGTTGCCGCAGCACCTCAACGAAGAGGTTCACCGCAGCTTGATCGAGAGAGGGATCCAAATGATTGCCCGCTAGCTCTCAAGGAGGAGAAAGGTATGATCAGCAGCACAATGGCCGAGAAGGTGGTGGATCCCTATGCCGAGGCTCTCATTGCTCTTGGGTCAGGCCAGGGATTGCTGGACACTTTTGCCGCCGATATGCGCTTTATTGCCGAGGTTTTGCGGGCTACGCCGGAGCTGGGCCAGTTTCTCGCCAACCCGGTGATCAAGGCCGAGGCCAAAAAGAACCTGCTGCAGCAAGTATTTGCCGATCAGATCCACCCTCTGCTGCTGAATGCGCTGAAGTTGTTGACCGACCGCCGCCGTATCATGTTTCTCGGGACTGTTTGCCGGCGCTTTTTGGATCTGCAGCGGAAGCTCCAGAACATCGTCCTGGCCGAGGTGACGACGGCGATACCCTTGACGGAAGCTCAGCAGCAGTCAATTCGCGAGCGGGTGATGGACTTCACCCAGGCCAGCGGTGTGGAGTTGCAAGCCACTCAGGATCCGGAGCTGCTGGGAGGGGTGGTCATCAAGATTGGATCCCAGGTGATCGACCTCAGCTTGCGTGGACAGTTGCGCCGGCTGGCCTTGCAGTTGGCCTAAGTTGGTTTTTGAGGATCCCTTCCCATTACTTGAGAGGACTGCTATGCCTACCATTCGCCCAGACGAGATTAGCACCATCATCAAACAGCAGATTGAGCAGTACAACCAGGAGATGCAGGTCTCCAATGTGGGGACAGTTCTGCAGGTGGGGGATGGCATTGCCCGCATCTACGGTTTGGATAAGGTGATGGCCAGCGAGCTGCTGGAATTTGAGGATGGCACCACCGGTATTGCCCTCAACCTGGAAGAAGACAACATCGGTGCCGTGCTGATCGGCTCCGGGCGGAATATCCAAGAGGGATCCACCGTCAAATCCACGGGCAAGATTGCCAGCATCCCGGTGGGGGAAGCCCTCTTGGGCCGCGTGGTGGATCCCCTGTGCAACCCCCTCGACGGCAAAGGCCCGATCCAGTGTACGGAGTCTCGCCTGATCGAATCTCCGGCACCTGGCATTGTCGATCGCCGCTCTGTGTACGAGCCCCTGCAAACCGGCATTACCGCCATCGATGCCCTGATCCCCATCGGGCGGGGGCAGCGGGAACTGATCATCGGCGACCGCCAAACCGGCAAGACCACCGTTGCTGTGGACACAATCCTGAACCAAAAAGGGCAGGATGTGATCTGCATTTACGTGGCCATTGGTCAGAAGCAGAGCACCATCGCCCAGGTGGTGGGCATCCTGACCGAGCGAGGGGCTATGGACTACAGCATTGTGGTGGCTGCCGGCGCCGATAGCCCGGCCCCGTTGCAGTGGCTGGCCCCCTACTGTGGCGCCACCATTGCTGAATACTTCATGTACCAGGGCAAACACACCCTGGTGGTCTATGACGACCTCTCCAAGCAGGCGGTGGCTTATCGGCAAATGTCGCTGCTGCTGCGCCGTCCACCCGGTCGGGAAGCCTATCCTGGGGATGTGTTCTACCTGCACTCGCGGCTATTGGAGCGAGCCGCCAAGCTGAGCAGCCAACTGGGAGAGGGATCCATGACGGCGCTGCCAATCGTGGAAACCCAGGCCAATGACGTGTCGGCCTACATTCCCACCAATGTTATCTCCATCACCGATGGGCAGATCTTCTTGGAATCGGATCTGTTCAACGCTGGCATCCGCCCGGCCATCAACGTCGGGATTTCCGTCAGCCGCGTCGGCTCGGCAGCTCAGACCAAGGCGATGAAAAAGGTGGCTGGCTCCATCAAGGTGGAACTGGCCCAATTTCGGGATCTGGAGGCCTTTGCCCAATTTGCCTCTGACCTGGATGAAGCTACCCAAAAGCAACTGGCCCGCGGCCAACGGCTGCAGGAGTTGCTGAAGCAGCCACAGTACTCTCCCCTGTCTCTGGATCAGCAGGTGGCCATTATCTATGCGGGGACGCGAGGCTATTTGGATGACATTCCGGTGGAGAAGGTCTCCAGCTTCAAACAGGGCCTTTTGGCTTACCTGGGCACCACCCATCCCAAGTATGGCGAGATCGTCCTCTCCACCAAGCAACTCACCGACGAGGCAGAAGAAATCTTGAAAACGGCCATCACAGAGTTCAAGCAGAGCTTCGTGGCCAAGGCGGCCTAGGGTGACGCGGATCTCTCCTGGCCCGGATCCCTGTCGACCACCAAAATAGAGGGAGTAGGTTATGGCAAACCTCAAGCGCATCCGCGATCGCATCAAGGCGGTGAAAAACACCCGCAAAATTACCGAGGCCATGCGGCTGGTGGCAGCAGCTCGGGTGCGGCGCGCCCAAGAGCAAGTGATGGCCACCCGTCCCTTTGCCGACCGACTGGCCCAGGTTTTCTATCGGCTGCAAACTCGGCTGCGGCTGGAAGATGTCAACTTGCCTCTGCTGAAGCAGCGCCCCATCCAGACGGTGGGGCTGTTGGTGGTGGCCGGGGATCGGGGCTTGTGCGGAGCCTACAACGCCAACGTGATTAAGCGCACCGAGGAGCGGGTTCGCGAGCTGCAGGAGACAGGGCAGCAGGTGCAGCTTTACCTGGTGGGCCGCAAGGCGGTGCAGTATTTCCAGCGGCGCTCCGCTCCCATCGCCAAGACCTACGTGAATTTGTCGCAGATCCCCACGGCGGCTGAGGCTGCCCAGATTGGGGATCAGCTCCTCTCGGCCTTCTTGTCGGAGAAGGTGGACAAGGTAGAGCTGCTCTATACCCGCTTTGTCTCTTTGATCAGCTCCCGTCCGGTGGTGCAATCCCTGTTGCCCCTCGATCCGTCGCGGTTGGCCACTCAAGACGATGAAATTTTTCGTCTTTTGGTGCGGGGCGGAGAGTTTACTGTCGAGCGCAGCAAAGTCATCGCAGCGGTCTCGGCCCCACCTCAGGACATGATCTTTGAGCAGGATCCCGTGCAGATTTTGGATGCACTGCTGCCGCTGTACCTGAACAACCAGTTGCTACGGGCCTTGCAGGAGGCGGCGGCCAGCGAATTGGCAGCTCGCATGACGGCCATGAACAACGCCAGCGACAATGCCAGCGAGCTCATTCGCACGCTGGGTCTTGCCTACAACAAAGCTCGCCAGGCGGCTATTACCCAGGAGATCCTGGAGGTGGTGGCCGGAGCAGAAGCCCTGTAGACTTCTCAGAGGGGATTCCCTGAGGAGCCGAGGTTGCGTTGTCGCGCCATCTGGGAGTTGAGCAGAATCACCGGCAAAATCCCCACTAAGACAATGGCCAAAGCCGGTGCCCCTGCCTCTGCGAGACGCTCATCGGCTGCCAAGCGGTAGGTTTGCACCGCCAAGGTGTCGAAGTTGAAGGGCCGCAGCACCATCGTGGCCGGCAGCTCCTTCATCACATCCACAAATACCAGCAACATAGCCCCCAAGAGGCCACCCCTCATCAAGGGCAAATGCACCTGCCACAGGGTGCCCAGGGATCCCTGCCCCAGGCTGCGGGCTGCCTCATCCAAACTGGGGGGAATGCGCAGCAGCGTGGCCTCGACGGTGGCCAAAGCCACGGCCAAAAACCGCACCAGGTAGCCGAACACCAAAGCCGTGAGGGTGCCACTGATCACCAGGCCAGGTGGCTGTTGCAGCACCACCTGCCGCAGGTAGCTCAGCAGTTGATCCAACCACCCTAGGGGAATCAGAACCCCCACTGCAATCACCACCCCAGGCAGCGCATAGCCCAGAGAAGACAACTGCACTGCCAGCCGCAGGCCCCACGGGGATCCCGCCCGTCCTAGCCCCTGCATGCGCAGCCCGTAAAGCACCACCACCGACACGGAAACGGCAATGACAGCCGTGATGGTGGATAGCAGAAAGCTGTTCTGGGCGTAGCTCCAAAAGCGGCGACCCAACTCCCCCTGCCGCAGGGTCATGTGGAGCAGAATCAAGGCCGGCACGACGAAGCCCAGCCCAATCGGGATCCCACAGGCCAGCCAAGCCCCCACCGCCCGGATCCCTTGTAGGCGGTAACGGGTTGGGGTGGGTTTGAACCCTTGGCGATAGTAGCGCGCCCGCCGGCGGGAGACCTGCTCCATCGTTATCAGCAGCAACACCAGCAGCAACAGCAGCGCCGAAAGCTGAGCCGCCGCCACCGGATTGCCCAGGGCCGTCCAGGTGCGGTAGATGCCGGTTGTAAAGGTATCTACCCCGAAATAGCTGACGGTGCCGAAATCGTTGAGGGTTTCCATCAAGGCCAGCAGACAGCCGGCCACGATCCCCGGTCGGGCCAGCGGCAAAGCCACCTTGAAAAAGCTGGCCCAAGGCCCGTAGCCCAAGGAGCGGCTTACCTCTAAGCAGGCCACCGATTGCTCCTGAAAGGCCAGCCGGGCCGAGAGGTAAACATAGGGATAGAGGGTGAGGATCAGCAGCAGGATCGCCCCCCACAACGAGCGAATGTTAGGGAACCAGTAGTCGCCGATCCCCCAACCTGTTACCCGCCGCAGCCAGATCTGGAAACCGCCGGTTACCTGCAAAAAATCGGTGTAGGCGTAGGCCAACACATAGGTGGGGGCCGCCAGGGGCAGCACCAACATCCACTCCAGCCAGGCCCGCCCCCAAAACTGACACATGGTCACCAGCCAGGCAGTGCCACTGCCCACCAGGATGACCCCCGCCGCCACCCCTGCCATCATCACCAGGCTATTGCGCACATAAAGCCCCAAGACCGTATCGGCCAGGTGCTCCCAAACCTGCCGCTCGTCCGCAAAAAGGCTGAGCAACACCGTAAGGACAGGAACGAGAATGAGACCGCTGAGGGTCAGAGTCAGAAGCGCCCAGCCGTTCAGAGGAAAGAAGCCACTTCCCGGCAGAGATTTGCTCAACAACTTCAACCTCATCTCTTTGTCCATCTCAACAGGCGGGAGCTACCTCTTGAGCAACTCCTGGGGAAGAAAAGGGGATCCTCCAGGGCTCCCCAACCAAGTTTTCTCTCAAAACAAGCTCTTGGGCAGCTTAACGAAATAAACGATGTTCTCGTCTTGCTTGTTACCAAGGTAAGGCATAGTTTTTTCTTGAACCGCGCCCTTTTCCAAGACGATGCCAAAGTCGTCGTCGTTAACTATCGCTAGGGTAGTTGAGTTGAGAATGGCCAACCCCTCGGGCTTGTCGTGGGGATAATTGGGGATCGACATAATGTCAAATACTTCTTCTTTGTTTTCTGTGTTCAAAAGCAGATCCCGCTTTGGAACAGGAGCCTTTTCGGGAAGGTTTTCAATTGCCTTTGCCGGGCTATTGGTGTAGAAAGAAGTTAAAGAAAGCAGGAGCAAGAACAAGCCTGCTGTTCGCAGTTGTTTCATTTGGCAAACCTCCAGAAGCTTTTGAAAAAGAAAGACAGGACGCCTGAGCGGCCTCGAACGGAAGCAACGCCGTCCTAGAGTATCGACGCTTGGCCAAGAACCGTCGAGCTGCTTAACGTTCACGGCGTCAAGCAATGAAAGGCTGCACTCAGGGCCTGTCCTGGAGGCCTGATCTACTTCCAACCGGCCCGATCCATTACCTTTAGGGCATCAGGGGTGACGCGGCCAATGCTGGCGGCGTTGATCGTATCTTCCTTAAAGGTGCCAAAGCTGGCCACCAACGAGTCGATCTCAGCCCCGGGCAGTACCGGGTACTCATTGTTGCTCTGGGCAAAAATGGCCTGCGCCTCTGGCCCGGAGAGAAACTCCAAAAATTGGATGGCCGCGTCTTTGTTGGGAGCTGTTTTCAGAATGCCGGCCCCGCTGATGTTGACGTGGGTGCCACGATCCTGCTGGTTGGGGAAGAAGACGCCGATTTTCTCGGCTACGGCGCGCTCTTCTGGATTGTCGGATTTGATCAAACGCGGCAAATAGTAGGTGTTGGCCAAAGCCACGTCTCCCACCCCGGCGGCCACGGCCTTGATCTGATCTATGTCTCCCCCTTCCGGCGGACGGGCAAAGTTGGCCACCAAGCCCCGGGCCCATTGCTCCGTTTCCGGGATCCCGTGGGCCAAGATGATCGAAGCCGTCAAGGATTGGCTGTAAACGTTGCTGGAGGAGCGGGTGAGCACCTTGCCCCGCCATTTGGGGTTTGCCAAGTCCTCATAGGTGGACAACTCCTTGGGATCCACCTTGTCTTTGTTGTACATGATCACCCGCGCCCGCTTGGTGAGGCCAAACCAGTACCCCTCTGGATCCCGCAGAGACTCGGGAATATTTTTGGAGAGCGTCTCCGACTGGATGGGTTGAAACCAGCCCTCGTTCTGAGCGCGCCACAACCGGGCAACATCCACCGTCATGAAGATGTCGGCGGGGCTGTTGGATCCCTCGCTGCGGATGCGCTCGATGATCTCATCGGCTTTGCCCTGCACCCAATTCACGGTAATGCCCGTTTTCTGCTGGAAAAGTTCGTACAATTTCTCGTCTGTGCTGTAGTGTCGCGAGGTGTAGAGGTTCACTTCCCGATTGGCGCCATGGGCCGGACGCAGAAGAGACCCTGCTGCCAGAGCCGCAGAACCTAGCGTGGCTCCACTGACAAATTGCCGTCGCGATAAGCGCATACCCAACTCCTAAGTTCAAAAACATCTCAAGAGACACAGCTCCACCGGCCAGGCTCTCTCTGAGAAAGCACCGGAAAGCCAAGCCCAAAGGACAAAGACAGTCCCCGCAAGCCTCACTCTGTTGGCTCTTATCTTGGGCCAACCTTATTGAGACTTTTATTCAAGAACTTTGCCTTGAGGCAATGATAGGAGATCTCAAGTACCAGGTCAAGCTCTTGGGAGTTGTTCTCACTTCTCACCCTTTGGGATGAAACTGGGTGGCTTCCCCTTGTCCTCGACAGCGCCTGAGATGGCCAGCAACGCAGCCGGTCTTGTTGAGCAACGGGTCTCTACCCAGGGCTTTGCGGTCAGCGGTATTGACAGCACTCGCGAAAGCTGAAGAGGCTTCGGGTATAAAGGGAGCAGGGTAGATGACAGAGCTATGGTGAGCTCCCTTTCGAGATCGCCTCATGCACAGGTGCAAGAGAATAGCAGGGATCCAGGTGTCTCTATCCTGGTCTGCGGCTACAACGATTTGGTGGAGCTCACTCTCCAAGCCCTAGAAGCTTTTGGACATCGCGCTGTAGTAGTTGCTCCCGATCTGCCCCCTCATTTGGAAGAGCAGTGGCAATACCTACAGGCGGATCCCCGCCAGCCGGGGGTGTTGCAGCGGGCTGGGATCGAGCGGATTAGGGTGGCGCTGCTCCTGGAGGACAGCGACCAAGCCAACTTTGAGCTGGCTTTGCTGATTCGAGATCTCAACCCACAGGTGCGCGTCGTCTCCCGTCTGTTCAACCACAGCCTTGCCCGCTATCTCGACTCGGTTTTGCCGCAGCATTTTTCCCTATCGGTGGCGGCTTTGGCTGCCCCGGCTTTTGCCCTTAAGGCTGTTTCCGACGAATTTGTTGGCTACTTTGAGCTGCCCCAGCTGGAAGCCCAGCCGGCCACGCTTCCGCCAGAGCTGGCAGATCCGGCTTACTTTGTCTCAGACCGAGAGACCACCCTCTGGAACGTGGTAGAGCTGACCATCGGATACAACTCCCGCCTGCTGCATATGCCCCTCTCGGAGCTGGAGGAAACTTTTGGGGCGCGGGTGCTGTTTCATTACCCGGTGGATGGGCTTTCTGACTTTTCCAAACAGCGAGTTTTCGACGACTTTGACCACGAGGCAGAGCTGCTGGAGGGGGATCGCGTTTTGGTCATTTGCGATCCCAGAGCCTACCTGCAACTGTTGGAACGCAACGGGCGACGGGGCTCCTCACGGGCACAGCGCTGGGCCAGCGGCCAGATGCAGGACAAGCGACAACAACGGCAAGGCAGGTCGTTGGGGCGGGGATCCCTTGGGTCTTGGCTGCGCAGAGGAGTGCAGGGACTCCTACAGGTCAAGCCCATCGTGCGCACCCTCACCTTCACCTTGGGGGCCATGCTGGTGCTGGGGGTGATCAACTTCAGGATGATCGGCAAACCCCTCATCGATGGGCTTTTGCTGACGATCGTGGTGCTGACAGGGGGCTACGGGGATATTGAGGCTTTTCAACAGCCGGAAACACCGCTGGGGGTGAAGGTGCTGGCGGTGATGATGACCTTGGTGGGGGCTGCCCTGGTGGGGTTGATTTACGGCTTGGTGACCGACAAATTGGTGAGCAGTCGCTTTGGCTTGGGTCGGGCTGCCCGTATGCCCAAAGAGGATCATGTGGTGATCGCAGGGTTGGGGCGGCTGAGCTATTTGGTGCTGCAGTTGTTGCGGCAGATGGGCTACGAGGTGGTGGTGGTGGATCCCAATAGCGAGAACCCTCTCTTGGAGGCAGCGGAACGGGAGGGAGCGGTGGTGGTTCGTGGGGATTATGCCCTGGCAAGCACGCTGCAGCAGGCTCGCATTCAAGGCAGCCGCTGCCTGATCTGCACCACCCCTGACGATCTCACCAACCTGGAGACGGCCCTGACGGCCCACAGCCTGCAACCGGGGATCCGCACCATTTTGCGGGTTACCGATCCCAAATTGGCGGCTCGCATGCAGCGCCACATGCAGACCCTGGGGATCAGCTACAGTGCTACCGGGTTGGGGGCACGGGCTTTTGCCACAGCAGCACTGGTGGGATCCGTCTACGGCACCCTGGCTTGGCAGGGGGAAACTCTGCTGGTGACGCTGCTGGAGGTCTCGGCCGATTGCCACTACCTGGGGCTATCCTTGCACCAACTGGCCCAGGATTATGACCTGGTGATCTTGCTGCATCGCTCCCGACCGGGGAAACCCTGTGTTTTTCCCAAGATCTGGCAAAAAGAGGGCAAGACCCCGTTGAAAGAAGGCGATCAACTCTATGTGATGGGAACGGTGGGATCCCTGATTCGCCTGACCCAAGGACGCCCTCTGCCCCCAGAGCTGTATCAGGTGCGCCTCCTAGAGTATCGCAACCCCTATTTTGAAGAGGAGATCCTCTCGGCTTTATCGTTCTACGCACGCCTGCCCAAAACGGCCCTGAAACCCCTATTGGGCTGTCTGCCGGCGGTGGTGAGCCCACCCCTTCCCCGCGACAAGGCAATCAAGTTAGCCCGCCAACTGCGCAAGATGAGCACTGAAGTGCAGGTGTTTGCCCAGGCGCAGCCTGCCCATTGGATCCCTGCAGCCATGAACGAAAACAGCGAGAGTAATCTGAATTGATTTGGACACTGTTCTGTTTATTGGTCTATTCTGCACTCCGTAGTCCAAAACATCTCGTTATGGGCAGTTGGACATTCAGGAGATAGGCTTTTCGGCTGCAAGTCGCACAAAGCGATTTTGGTTGTAGAGCTGCTGAGCCACCACTGCGAAACCCACCTTCTCCAGCAACCACACCAGGTCTTCGGCGCTGAAGCGATTGTGCTCGTAGAAGTGGGTAAACTGATCCAGCAGCGTTTCCAAAGGCGTGTCCGACTGGAAGAGTTGGGCCTCTGTATCGGCATCGAAGTAGAGGCTGAGCGGGGCGCGCACCCAATCCACCAGCAAAAATCGCCCCCCCGGCTTGAGTAGACGCAACACCTCCTGCAACAAGCGCAAGGGCTGCACCATCTCGTGCAACACCACCACTGCCTGAGCTGCATCGATGCTGTTGGCCGCAAGCGGCAAGTGAGGGTCGTGCAGGTCGGCCTGCAGCAGCTGGATTCCAGGGATCCCCTTCAAATCTGCCGCCGCTCGCTCCAACATGTAGGGCATCACATCCACCCCGATGAAGTGTCCTCCGGGATAGCGTTGCGCCCACTGACCCAGAGCAAACCCCGGCCCGGTTCCCAGATCCAACAAGCGCGGTGCAGGAGGCAGACAGGGCTCGATGTGCATCTGCCAGAACTGCCAAAACGCCTCGTTAAAGCGCCCAGGAGCTGTTGCCAGCATGCGCTCGCAGAAGCTGGGGCCACGGTGGTGCTGGTAGAGAAGCTGAAAGGTATCGAGGCCGGTCTGGGGCATGGCTGAAGATTGTTGAGAAAATTGCTAGAGGGATCACCAGAATTCGCTGATGGGCTGAAAAGAGCATCGGGGGATCCCCAAAAGTAAGGCCTAATGTCGGCCTAACGAGCCGTGGGAGCGCTGGAAAAGTTGGCGATGCCGGTCTCCAGGTCGCTAAAGCAGGTCAATACCTTTTCCATAGAGGTGAGGTTGAGGACGAGGGCCACATTTTCCGGCACGCAACAGAGGCTGAGGTTGCCCCCGGCAGCACGGCACTTGCGCAAAGCAGAGATCAACACCCCCAGCCCAGAGCTGTCCATAAAAGTGACCGATGACATGTCGATCAACATATTGGTGTAACCGAAATCTAAAACCTGCTGGAGCAATTGCCGAACTTCTGAGGCGGCCTTGGCGTCAAAACGACCTTCCAGGGGCACAATTGCCAGTTTTTGCCCTTGCGGAGTTTCAGCAGTACGGATGCGCAGCTTGAAATCCATCGTTTCCAGTGAAGACCTCATGCCCCACCTTAACACCATCCGCTACCGCCCACCAGGAAATCTTGTGAAGATCCCCAGGGACAGCGCGGCTCCCTCCAAAAACATCTGCCCTCTCGCCCCCAGCTCCTCTCCCAACAAGCCAGAGGGAAGCCGTGTAAACCCATGAAGTAAGAGCCGCCCCAGAGCTTAGCAGGAACTCCATCCCCCGCAGGGAAGGGATCCGGCCTCGGCCACAAATTCCGCATCTTAGGCGGATCTACCTACAGCATAGGTTGCAGGGTTAAAGCCTCCGAGTCTATGGAGGGAAGGGACACATGCAAACGGGGGCGGTGCATAGAGAGCAACTGGGCCAGCCGCTTGCGCAGCTCAGTGCGGGGCACAATCGCGTCGATGAGCCCTTGGGCCAGCAGGTACTCGGCGGTTTGGAAGCCTTCTGGCAGCTTGCCCTTGCCAATGGTTTGCTCGATTACATTCGGCCCGGCAAACCCCACCTGCGCGCCCGGCTCGGCCAGGATCAAATCTCCCAGCATGGCAAAGCTGGCAGTTACCCCGCCATAGGTGGGATGGGTGAGCACGGAGATGAACAATTGTCCGGCGTCGCGGTGCCTTTGTAGGGCGGCTGAGGTTTTGGCCATCTGCATGAGGCTGAGGATCCCTTCCTGCATGCGGGCCCCCCCCGAAGCCGAAAACAGGATCAAGGGCAGGTGATCGCAGGTGGCCCGTTCCGTGAGGCGGGCGATCTTCTCTCCCACCACCGAGCCCATGCTGCCGCCCATGAAGCGAAAGTCCATCACTCCAATCGCCACCGGGATCCCTTCCAGACTCCCCAGCCCTGTGGCGATGGCATCCTTGAGCTGAGTGCGCTCCTGATAAGAGGCCAGGCGCTCGGAGTAGGGCTTTTGGTCGAAAAAGTGTAGGGGATCCGTGGGAGCCAGGTGTTCGTCCAGGGGCTGCCAGGATCCGGGATCCAAAAGCTGTTCCAGCCGCTCTGGAGCTGTAATGCGATGGTGATGCCCACAGCTAGGGCAGACTTGCCAGTTTTGCTGCAGATCCTTGGTGTAGGTCAGAGTGTCACAGGCAGGACACTTTTGCCAGAGGCCGTCGGCAATCTCTCTTACCTGACGCTCTTTGTCGAAGGGGCTGCTACCTGTCAGGTTTAGAGAGGTTTGTCTGCGCCGTTCCGCAAACCAATCCAGTAAAGACATAGCCGTTGAAACACCTTTTCTGGCCAGGGATGTTGAGAGCCCTGCCGGTGAGCTGCGAAACACATCTCAACGTTCTCAAGCTATCAAAGAATCGCCCGACTGAAAATAGAGACAACAGCAAGCGATGGAGACTCGGTGGCAGGTGCTGACCACAGGGGATGGATCCCTGACCTTTTTCTCGGAAGAGTTTGGACAGGCTTTTCACAACGTCAGTGGTGCCGCCCAGGAGGCTTTGGAGAAGTTTGTCCGCCCTTGCCGGCTGGATCGGCTGCCTTTGGAACGGGATCCCGCCCAGCCCATTTGCCTTTTGGATATTTGCTTTGGCCTGGGCTACAACTCCGGCCTTGCCCTAGAAACCATTTGGCAAATCCGGCCCGATTGTCTTGTGGAGGTAATCGGCCTGGAGCGATCCCCGGAAGTACCCCGGCAAGCTTGGCAGGCAGGGGTGGGATCCGACTGGAGCTTTGGGCAAGAATGGCAACACTGGATTGAACAGGGATCCTGGCAATCGGAGCGCTGGCGCGGAACGCTGCTGTGGGGCGATGCCCGGCAAACGGTGTTGCAGGTGCCGCTGGGGTGGGCAGATGCGGTGTTTTTGGATCCCTTCTCGCCTTCTGTTTGCCCAGAGCTGTGGACGGTGGATTTCCTGCGGGCCGTGGCTGAACGGATGCGACCAACCGGCATTTTGGCCACCTATTCCTGTGCAGCGGCGGTGCGAGCGGCTCTGTTGGAAGCAGGGCTTTTCATCGGCTCTACCCCCCCGGTAGGTCGTCCTTGGCCGGGGACAGTGGCCTCGCCCCAACCTGACCACCTGCCGCCTCTTTCCCCCATGGAGTGGGAGCACCTGAAAACTCGCGCTGCCGTGCCCTACCGGGATCCCACCTTGAAAGGAGATAGAGCGCAAATCCGTCTGCAACGCCAACGGGAACAGCAGGGATCCCCTTTGGAGCCCACTTCTGCTTGGAAACGCCGCTGGCCTGTGCAAGCCTAGAGAGTGGCGTTGCCGGAGTTCAGATCTGGACAACTTTTCCCAGGATTGCTGCCCGAGTGTATCCAAGACACCTGCGCTATTCCCGTACCCTTACGCAGGCCATCATTTCTTGACAAAGTTAAGCTGAGATGAAACTTCTCTGCTGTCAACTGCCATGTCTTCTGAGGAGTCCCTCCCGCTGACGCGAGCAACCTCTGCCGGTACGCTGGTTGCCCTTTGTGCTGAACAGCACCGCGTCATCCTGCAGTTTTTGACTCGCCTGTCTCGAGCGCCGGAGTTGGATCTGGAGCAGCGACGCCTCTGTGTACAAAGGTTGCGGCAGCGCCTCTCCCGCCACATTCAACTGGAGCGCCATGTTCTCTACCCCCTGCTCAGGTCGGCTCTCCAGGCGGATCCCCACCTCAGCGCCCAAACTGAGCGGCTGGAGCAACATCTGCGGGATCAGATTCCAGAGCTGACGCGCTTTTTGCACCAATCAGAGCGCACCCCGCAGCAGGTGGATCCTTCTGCTGCCCTTCACTTCTATCGGCAATTGCGGGCTCAGTTTGATCAGGAGGAGAAAATCTTGCATCCCCTCTTTGCCCAGCATGTCTCTCCCGCCGCGGAGCAGCAGCAGTTGCGCCTATTCCGCAAACGCCTGCAAGCCAGCGCTGCTTCCAATCGCTCTGCACATAGCCGTCGCGTCGCTCTGGAGGAGCTGGAACGGCAAGCGGTAACCCGTCCTGTCTTGCCCAACGAGCGCTTCTGGTCGCTGCAGGGCAACGCTGTGCAGATGTCCGCTCCCTAGTTGACGACGGTCTTGTTGTTGGAGGCTAGTGGTGGTATTTTTGCTGCAATCGGCTCCCTGACCCCAAAACCATGCAGCCCTGGGATCCCGAAACCTACGTCGATCAAATGGCCCAACTGCTGCAACTGCCCCTGCATCCTCAACACCGAGCAGGGGTGATCGAAAATTTTGCCCGCTTTCTGCCCATTGCTCAACAGGTGCTGGAGTTCCCGTTGCCGCCGATAGTTGAGCCAGATCCCACCTTTGACCCTCAGCCATGACCGGGGATCCCCACCTTCTCGGCAGCGCTGACGCGTTCTCTATTGCCAGGGCTGTCCGCCAGGGATCCGTGAGCGCCCAAGCGGTGGTGGCCGCCTGTCTGGAGCGGATTCGCCGGCGGGATCCCCAGCTCAATGCCTTTACAGCTGTCTTGGAGGAATCGGCCTTACAAGCGGCGGAGCAGGTGGATCGACAGGTGGCTCAAGGGATCCCTGTAGGCCCGTTGGCAGGGGTGCCCTTTGCCGTCAAGAACTTATTTGACGTGGCCGGCCTCACCACCCTGGCTGGCTCGGCGATCAACCGCGAGAATCCCCCGGCCATCCAAGATGCAACGGTGGTGGCTCGTCTCAAGCAGGCAGGGGCAATCTTGGTGGGCACCCTCAATATGGACGAGTATGCCTATGGCTTCGTCACCGAAAACAGCCACTACGGCCCCACCCACAACCCCCACGATCTCAGCCGCAGTGCGGGGGGATCCTCCGGCGGCTCGGCAGCAGCGGTAGCAGGAGGTTTGGTGCCTCTCGCCCTGGGCAGCGACACCAACGGCTCGATTCGGGTACCGGCCTCTTTGTGTGGCGTCTACGGCCTCAAGCCCACCTATGGCCGTCTGTCGCGGGCAGGAGCGGCTCTGTTTGCCGCCAGCTTTGACCACGTGGGCCCCTTGGCCCGTTCGGTGGCCGATATTGCCCTCAGCTTCGATGTCATGCAAGGGCCGGATCCCCAAGATCCCGTCTGTACCCGGCGTCCTGTGGATCCCACCTTTGGGCAGTTGGGGCAGGGGATCGAGGGCTTGCGCATCGCGGTGGCGGATGATTACTTTGCCCGAGGGGCAGAGCCCCCCATCTTGGCCGGGGTAGAAAAGGTGGCCCAAGCCTTGGGGGTCGGCCAGACTGTGCGGATCCCGGAAGCCCAGCGCGCCCGTGCCGCCGCCTTCCTGATCACGGCTGCCGAGGGAGCCAACCTGCACCTGCCCAACCTGCGAACTCGCCCCCACGACTTTGACCCGGCCACCCGGGATCGCTTTTTGGCCGGAGCCCTGTTGCCTGCCAGTTGGATCTTGCAGGCGCAGCGCTTTCGCCGCTGGTATCGCCAGCAGGTGCAGACCATTTTTCAGGAGATCGATCTGTTCATTGCCCCCACCACCCCCTGCTCTGCCCCCTTGCTCGGCCAAGAGAAGATGGTGATCGATGGGGTAGAGGTTCTCACTCGGCCCAACCTCGGCCTCTACACTCAGCCCCTCTCGTTTATCGGCCTGCCGGTGCTTTCAGTGCCGTTGCGCGAGAGCGGATCCCTGCCCTTTGGCGTACAACTGGTGGCCGCCCCCTATCAAGAAGCCAAACTGCTGCGGGCAGCCGCCTATTTGGAGAAGCTAGGGATCCCCAATGCCCAGCCGGTCTGAGCCATGAAGAGCCCTGCTTTTGCAGCACATCTAGCGCTAGAGCTCGTGGGCATCTTCTCATGAACACTAAATATGTAGATGAACCGGTTGTGTGGTCAAGACAAGATTTCAATTGCTTTTGAGGAGCCGCTTTAGTCTCTGTGTAGCCTGTGGGTAACGTCTGAAGCTGTATTGGGGCAGAATCTTTGGCCTTGGCTCGCAAGAGAGATTGGGGCACCGGATATTAAAGTAAAATTAAGCCCCCAGTTGTTGTATCAAATGCCTCCTTCTCCAGGCTTGGCCAATAGAATGAACAGCATAAAATAGACACGGCACCCCCACCTGGACTCTATAACCCTATGGATCATCCTGATTCTGTGGCTCGGCGCTACATGAAACTGTGCGAGGCCTATCTCTCTCTCAACGAAGCCTTCGACAAATTGGATCAGTCCCACAGCCGCCTACAGCGCCACTTCAAACGACTCCTTGGCTATTTCAGTGCTGCCCAACAAGCTCTGGTTCAACTGCCGCTCTTGCAACAGCGGATTGAGCAGAGCGACCGCTGGATGAACTCCTTGCGAGAAGAACTGCAAGCCAAAGAAGCCCGGCTTGGCGAGCTAATCGCCAACTACGATCAAGTCTGTGGCGAGCTGGACTCCACCAAAGCAGAACTGTTGGGCGCTCAAGCGCTGATTGAGAAACTGGAAGCCGAAAATGCTCAGGTTTTGGAACGCTTGAGTCGGCTCACCAACATGGAAGAGGAAATGGCAAACTTGGCGGAACAGCTAGCCCAAGCGAACGAAGCTCGTCAGCAGATGGAGGCTCGAAATCGCGAGCTGGAGCGAGCTTTGGGAGACCGGGATCAGCACATTTACAGCCTGCAAGAGCGATTGGCACAATTGGAGCAAGAGATGGCCTTCCTGAAAGCTCAGCGGGATGAGGCCCAGCAAGCTGCACAACTGGCTGTATCTCGCGCTGAGCAGGCGGAAGCTAGGCTGAAGGTGCAAACCGAACAAGTTCAGACTTTGCAAAATAAGCTCCATCAAGCCGAGGAGCAGCTGGCCATGGTAACCCTGAACGAGCTGGAGCTCCTGCTCAGCCATAACTCGATGAACCTCTTGCGAGAAGCGGGGCAGGCTGCAGAAGTAGATGCCCAGGTGCTGGCAACCGTACCGACCTCTCTGGCCGAGGCGGAACACATTCTGCTGGAGATCGACCAGTTCATTCAGTTCATTTTGGCCTGCTCGGAGCCCATGAAGTCGCAGGCTGCGTGACATACTCCCGACGCTGTAGCTAGCTTCCCGCAGGGTTGCTACGCACACAGCGCGGGCTTCTCAGCTAGAAATCGCAGGAGCCCCGCACTGTACCCGTAGGGTCAGTGCCGGGAGGAATGCGCTTTGATGAAGTACAATGAACTTATGAGCCAAGTCCTGACCATATCCTGTAAGCTCAAGGCGTTCCCGTCACAAGCCGCCAAATTGGACGCGACGATGGATGTCTTTGTGCAGGCATTGAACTGGGTCAACCAGAACACCCCGGAGAAGATCGTCAACGCGGTCAAACTGCAATCCCTTTGCTACTACGAGATTCGAGCCCGGTTCGGCTTGTCCAGTAACTTGGCCCAACAGATCTGCAGACGGGTGGCCGGCGCTCGCAAAGTGGCGAGACAGCGCAACCGTCCGGTTAAAGAGTTCAAGCGTAGGTTCGCTACCTACGACGCACGTATCTTTTCATTCCGCGAGAAAGACTGGACGGTGTCGCTGACCACGGTGGAAGGGAGAGAACGCTTTGAACTGGCCATTGGCAACTACCAGCGTGGGATGCTGGCTGGTTCTAACCCCAAATCGGCCACCCTAGTCCAGCGGAAGGACGGCTCCTACTACATCCAGATTTGCGTAGAGAAAAACCCGCCCAAGCAACAAGATACCGACAGGGTGATCGGGGTGGACTTTGGAAGGACAGATATTGCCCATACGTCAGAGGGGGACAACTGGAATGGACAGCAGTTGAACAGAGTCCGAGACCACTACTCCCGGTTGAGGGCGGTACTCCAACGCAAAGCCAGTAAGGGCACACGCAGTTCGCGGCGCAGATGCAGAGAACTGTTGCAACGGCTGTCTGGCAAGGAGAGACGCTTTCAAGTGTGGGTCAATCATCGCATCTCCAAAGCTATTGTCTCTAGGGCAAAGGCGACAAATAGCGCTCTTGCTCTGGAAGACTTGACAGGGATTCGGGAAAGGGTCAATCAACAGCCACGCAGCAAGACAGAGCGTAGGCGGGCAAATAGTTGGGCGTTTTATCAACTCCGTCAATTTTTGGAGTACAAGGCTCTGCGTGCGGGGGTTGCTCTGATTCTGGTGCCGCCTGCCTACACGTCGCAGACCTGCCACCGGTGTTTGCACATTCATCCCGACCCTGCGCAATCCTATCGCAGTGGGAAGCAGTTTAAGTGTGGGCACTGTGGATGGGAAGGGGATGCGGATTTGAATGGTGCGAATGTGATTGCGCTTTTGGGGGCTGCTGTAAACCAGCCTAGAGGTTCGTGGTTGGCTTGCCAACTGCAGGGCTACCGAAAGCCTGCTCTGTACTGCGAAGCAGTCAGGGTCGGGTAGTTTACACATTTCCTGAGCTTAAGGACTACGTCCCGCTGACGCGAAAAGGACGGGATGCCCCACCGCCCTGTAGAGTAGTGTGTAGTGACTAGTCACTAGCCACTAGTCTTTTTATTGCTTCATGGAGTGGGGTGACGGCTTCGGTTTTGCGTGGGTATGTTGACCCTGCGCATACAGCGCGGGGCTTCTCGGCGGTTTAGCTAAAATAGGCTAGAGAGCAGCTGCAAGACTCCGCAGGGTTGCAAAGCAACACCCCAATGGGGAGATGCCCATCTTCTCATCACCAGAACAAACTCTACCCTGCATCCTTTGAGCGGGCCAACCCAACTGAAGCTGACAACTTGAGCGCATGAAAGCCGTAGTCATGAGTGTGCCCGGCGGGCCAGAGGTTCTGCAGCTCCGAGAAGTACCTGAGCCCCAAATTCGCGGCGAGCGGGAGCTGCGCATCCGTCTGAGGGCAGCCGGCGTCAACCCCATCGACACCAAACTGCGGCAACGGGGCACCTTCTATCCAGAGGAGATGCCCGCCATTTTGGGGTGTGACGGTGCCGGCGTTGTGGAAGCCGTGGGATCCGGAGTTAGGCACTTTACAGTGGGAGACGAGGTGTACTTCTGCCACGGGGGTCTGGGCAGGCAGGCGGGGAATTACGCCGAGCTGATCGTGGTGGACGAGCGTTTTGTGGCTCCCAAGCCCAGAACTCTGAGCTTTGCGGAGGCTGCTGCTGCCCCGCTGGTGCTGATCACCGCCTGGGAAGCGCTGTACGACCGGGGACGTCTCCAGGCCGGCCAAAGTGTGCTCATCCACGGGGGAGCGGGTGGAGTTGGCCATGTGGCCATCCAACTGGCCCGTCTACGGGGATCCAAAGTGGCCACCACCGTGAGCACCCCGGAAAAGGCAGAGTTTGTCCGTTCCCTAGGCGCCGGCTTGCCCATCTTCTACCGGCAGACAGACTTTGTGCGCGCCGTTTTGGACTGGACAGGGGGAGAGGGGGTGGATCTTGCCCTAGATACCTTGGGCGGCAAGCTATTGGAGCAGACCTTCCCCGCAGTGCGCGTGTACGGAGATATCGTCACCCTGCTGGCCCCGGCCCCAGAGATCGACTGGCGGGTGGCTCGCGACCGCAACTTGCGGGTGGGATTTGAGCTGATGCTCACCCCGATGCTGAAAAGCCTGACCAACGCCCAACAAAATCAGGCGGAAATCCTCAGGCAATGTGCCCGCCTCATCGACCAAGGCCAACTGCGGATCCAGCTCAGCCACACCTTTCCTCTGGCCGAAGCGGCTGCCGCCCACCGGTTGCTGGAGCAGGGATCCGTTCTGGGCAAAATTGCCTTAACCATCCCCGAGTAGGCATGCTGGAGAAAGCCCGTTGAGGATCTGCCCATGGTTGCTCCTCTCACCCCCCACCTGCTGGAGAACGAGAGCTTCTACGAAAATGCCCTCTGCTGGCTAGGGCGACCCCAGACGGCCTATCGACTGTTGAGCGAAGCAGTTTTTCCTGCCATCTCCTCTTGGGTGCGGGGGGAGGTAGATAGCCACTCTTTTAACCACTGGCAACTGGAGGATGTGCGCACCTTTCTGTATCCGGTGGTGGCTCTGGGGGATCAAGAAACCCTTGTTCTCTCCAGTGAAGCCCTGCTCCTCTGCGGCATCGGCAACTATTACAACCCCTGTGACTTGGCCATTGTGGTGTTTGTGCAGCAGCCCCAAGAGCTGTTCAGCCAACTGATGCAGCGCATTCGCCGGGCCGAAGCCACTATCAGCCGCGGGCCAGACGTGCGCATGCTCTCGGAACAGGTAAACCTGGCCAAGCGCGGACAAGACTACATCAACACCAAATATCTGGTCTGGCCCTACGCCCTTTCCAGCGCTGCTCAAGATACGCTAATTCAGCAGGAGATCAGCCTCATCCGTCTTTCCCCCCAAGAAGCCGCCTTGCCCTTTAAGGAATAGGTGGAGGACAATCTGCTCTGTCGGCGGAAGATAGGGATCCCCGTCCAAGCCCTTTTTCCATCTCTATCGTTTTTCATGGTCGATACCCACCTGCCCCCCTTGATCCAAGCGATGCTGGATCCCGCCTTCTACCCTCATCCGGTACAGGATCCCATTCGGCTTATTCAAACCCACATTTCCTATATTCTGCTGACAGGCGACTATGCCTATAAAGTGAAAAAGCCTTTAGACTTTGGCTTTTTGAACTTCACCACCCTGGAGAGGCGGCGCCACTTTTGCCAAGAAGAGCTGCGCATGAACCAGCGCGGTGCTCCCGGCCTTTATCTGCAAGTGTTGCCCATTGTCCAGACCGATGGCCGATTTCAGTTCAACAGCAGCGGCGAGCCCATAGAATACGCTCTGCAAATGCGGCAATTTCCCCAAGAGCAACTGTTCAGCAACCTGTTTGAGCGGGGAGAGCTAACGCCGTCCTTGATGGAGGAGCTGGGGCGGGTGGTGGCGACGTTTCATGCCCAAACCGAGACCAACGACTACATCCGCAGCTTTGGCCGGCCAGAACGGGTGCGAGAAGCCTTTGACGAGAATTACGCCCAAACCCAGCGCTACGTCGGCGGCCCACAAACAGCTCAGCAATATCGAGAAACCCAAGCCTACACCGATCGCTTTTTTGCTGAGCGGCAGGAGCTGTTTCAACAAAGAATAGAACAAAACCGCATTCGTGAATGCCACGGAGACCTGCACCTAGGCAACATCTGTTTTTGGGAAGGGAAGATCCTGCTTTTTGATTGCATCGAGTTCAACGAAGCCTTCCGCTTTGTGGATGTCATGTACGACGTATCCTATGGGGTGATGGATCTGGATGCCCGCCATCGCCCCGATCTGGGAAACGCCTATTTGAACACCTACCTGGAAGAAACCGGAGATTGGGAAGGGTTGAAGATCTTGCCTATTTACCTCAATCGGCAGGCCTACGTGCGGGCCAAGGTCACCTCTTTTTTGCTGGAGGATCCCACTGCAGCAGAGGAAGCCAAGGCCACAGCCTTTAGCACCGCCGCCCGCTATTACCGTCTTGCCTGGGAATACACCCTCCCCAAGCGGGGGCAGTTGTTCCTGATGTCGGGATTGTCGGGATCCGGCAAAAGCACGGTAGCCCGCCACTTGGCCCGTCAGCGGGGAGCCATTCACATTCGCTCCGATGCGGTGCGCAAGCATTTGGCCGGGATCCCTCTGCGGCAACGGGGGGGGCCGGAGGTTTATACCCCGGAGATGACCGATAAAACCTACCGCCGCTTGGTGCAGTTGGGAGTAGAGCTGGCCCAGGAAGGCTACACCGTGATTCTGGACGCCAAGTTTGACCGGCAAGCCCTGCGGGGGATGGCCATTGATCAGGCCCAACGCCAAGGGATCCCACTGCGCATCCTCCACTGCTACGCCCCTGAACCTGTTTTGCGGGAGCGCCTGCAACGCCGCAGCCCAGCTCCTCAACCCCTCTTGGCCCCAGCCGGCTGCATCGATGGAGATCAGCAGCACTCTGCCGACATTGCTGATGCCACCGCCGAGATGCTCTCCCAACAGCAGGCCCACTGGCAGGATTTTTCCGATTCGGAACGGCCTTTTTTAAAGGTTTTGGATACCAGCCAAGATTGGCCATCTCAACTTCAGCAGGTCTAGATCTCGACTCAAACTGCACAAACTCGAGAAAATTGCTATCAGCAAGATGGATTTTGCCGTTTCTGGGCTAGAGGATGGCAGCAGCTTTTTTGGGCAGGGATCCCTTTCCAAAGTAGAGGTCAAAATTGGGTCTAAAGCTCTGTCCTATTGGTACGCAGTTCGCCTCGGCGGGCCATAGACCTGAGAGAGACGGTAGGCTGAGGGGCATGTTGACGTGTCTGTGCAGGCCCACCCTTTTCCCATCCCACTCGACCAGAACTGACCACGTGCAGGAGGATCCCACGGTGAGCGATGTAACTCCAGATGACCTACGCCTGATGCTCCTGTTTGAGGGCTTTCCTCCTGAGAGGCTAGAGCCTCTGGCCGGGCAAATGTCGTTGCGCTCCCACCCAGTCAATCAGGCCATCTTGTTACAAAATGACTGGGGTAACGCCGTTTATTTCATCCTGGAAGGGTGGGTCAAGATTCGCACCCATGATCTCGAAGGCCGGGAGATCACCCTCACCATTCTTGGTCCAGGGGAAATCTTCGGGGAAATGGCTGCTTTGGATGAAGCACCTCGCTCTACCGACGTTGTAGCCCTAACCGCCACCAAAGTCGGTTGTCTGTCGGCCCAGCACTTTCTGGCTTTTTTGGCTTCTGATCCTCAGGCCGGCATCCGCCTTGCTCAGCTCATGTCGCGCCGCTTACGGCAGATCAACCGTCGTCTGCAGTTGCGCGAGGCCAGTAGTACGGCCCGTGTTGCCGATATCCTGCTGTTTTTGGCCGAATCCCGTGGCCGGGTTAGCCGGAGTGGTGTAGAGATCCCCAACTTGCCCCATCGGGAGCTGAGCAGCCTAAGTGGCCTAGCCCGGGAAACGGTCACTCGCGTCCTGTCCAAGCTGGAGCAAGAGGAGCTGATCCGCCGGGATCGCAACCGAGATGTTCTCTGCATCCCCCAGATGGAGGCTTTGGAGAAATTGATTGGCTAAATTGGGGGCGCCACCAGTTGTCAAAACCCCCCTCGACATCGTAAGATAGTAGGTCCAGAGCCGGGATAGCTCAGTTGGTAGAGCAGAGGACTGAAAATCCTCGTGTCACCAGTTCAAGTCTGGTTCCTGGCATCTGGTATGAGTATGCTGAGGCGGGCTTGGGTCAACGACCTAAGCCTTTTTGCTATGTCGGTCTGGGGAGTTCTGCTCTTCTCTCTTCACGTGTATGCACATATAGCCACACAGCTCCGGGACTGAAGAAAATTGTTGTAGGAATCCTCACCTCAAGCATAGGCAAGTTATAATCCCGGCAGCCTCTGTGGAGATTGCTCTCTTATGTCTGTAAAGCTCCTGCCTCAGTGTGAGAACTTGAAAGAGCAGGTTGAAGCTATCCTGCAACTCTGGCATCAGGATTCCACTTTTTCAGGCAAGCAAGATACCACTCGGATTCAAGCTTCCCTCAGCAAAGCTATTTCTCCAACCTTCGAGATTGTCTTTGCCGGTGCTTTCAGTGCCGGCAAGTCTATGCTAATCAATGCCCTCTTAGAAAGAGAGCTTCTCTACAGCGCCGAAGGGCACGCCACAGGGACAGAGTGCTACATCGCCTACGCAGAGCCAAATGCGGAGAGGGTAGTGCTCACTTTTCTTAGCGAGCAGGAAGTGCAAGAACAGATGACCGCCTTCTGCGCTTTCCTAAACTTGGCTCCGTCACTCAGCAGGCTGGAAGACACTGCACTGAATCCCCTGAAGGAGCGTGCTGAGGCTATTATTCAGCAGGAGGGAGGCAAAAGCAAGTCAGAGCGGGCGAAGCAGGCGGATGCACTTCGCTTGTTGATTACAGGTTTCCAGCAGAACCGGGACAAAATTCACCCTACCGAGAACAAAGTTTTCTCAATGGAGCAGCTCAACTTCGGCAACCTAAGAGAAGCTGCGGGTTTTGCCCGGCGCGGCGCCAATAGCGCAGTTTTGCGAAAGGTGGAATACTATTGCCACCACCCCTTGCTGGAAGATGGAAACGTTATTGTCGATACTCCTGGGATCGATGCTCCAGTCAAAGCGGATGCAGAGCGCACCTATCGAAAAATTGCCGATCCGGATACGTCCGCAGTTGTTTGCGTTCTCAAGTGTGCTGCAACGGGTGAGCTGACCAAGGAAGAGACAGAACTTATTGAACACATTCAAGGTAATGACAGCATCAGGGATCGCGTCTTCTATGTGTTTAACCGGATTGATGAGACTTGGTACAACGCACAACTAAAGCATAGACTAGAAAACATTATCGACCAGCAGTTTCGTCAACTCCGCGTATTTAAGACAAGCGGCCTTCTCGGCTTCTATGGTTCCCAGATCAAGGCAACTACCCCCGAGGATCGATTTGGACTGGATACAATCTTTTCAGAAAGCATCAAAGAATTGGGTGGTGAGGAAGAAACGCCCCAGTTTGTCAGCGAGTTTAATAAGTACTGCACGTCAGGTAGGTTGGTTGGATCCCCGTTCCGCCCTTCTGTACATGGGTACGACACACCCATAAATAACTACGTTCGGATTCTGAGGGAGTGGGGAAAACCTTTGATTGAGTATATGATTAAAGATAGCGGTATTGAAGACTTTCGGGCTGGGATTACTCGTTATTTAACGGAAGAAAAGCGGCCACAGCTATTTTCCGCGCTGGCCGATGATTTGCAACCTCTCTGCATCGAGATGAGGAAGTCCTATCTAGATCTCTACCGAGACATTGATAGCCAGCCCAAAGAGATTGACAGCATGATTTCCTATGAGCTGACGCTGATCAATCAGCAGCTAGCCAGTATCGGCCGAGAGTTTGACGAGCATATCCAGACAGTAGTCAATAAAGTTATTAACGGAGAAAACAAAGAATTTGAGAACGATTTCCGTAAATTGCAGGCTAGGATGGTACGGAGGCTAGATGAGCTTTTGGATACTTTTTCGTTGGACAATGTTTACAGTCAAGCCGTTCGCATTCGTCCCCGCAACTCCACAGCTCCATTCTTAGCTGTATTGGTCGAAGCCTTTTATTATTTGTCCAACCATCTAGAGGACATCCTGGTAGAATCAGCCAGCACGCTTGTAGAGAACTTCTTTCGTCGCCTTGTTGATGAAGTTCGCAGCTCGAGCTACTACAGGCAGTTGTTTCGCCTACTGGGATCCGATGGGGACTTGGAGAAAAAGCTTCTTTTGGTTAAGGAGGTAACTTTGAGTTCTCTTGTCAATGGTGCCCGAAAAGAGTGCGACCGCTACCTCAGAGAAAGTCCCCGCTTCTACGACGAAGGAACATTCTCGATCTACCAGTTTCGAGAAGTCCTAAAACAAACCAGCCAATCATACGACATCTCTGCTATTCGCGACGCAGAGCCTGGAATCCGACAATTACTCAAGCTTGACTTTGAGCCGAAAATTAACCAGACAGTGCGTTCTAGCTTCCGACAAGAGACCAACAATACTCTAAAAACTCAGCTATTGCCGGTTGCCAAGCAAGTAGCCGATGAGATTTTGCAAAAGTACCCAGAAGCAAAGCAGTTCATGGAAGCAACTCTCAGAAAAGAGGCTGAAGAGAAAATTGCGCTTAACCAACAGCGGCTGAAAGAACTGGAGGCAAGCATAGACAAGTACAACCAAGCTGTTTCTGGGATCAACCTCTGCTTGCAAGCTTTGGGCCTCAATCGTGAGATGCTGCCCTTGATTACTCGTCCTGAACCTTCCTCTGTTGGTGAGTCAGTTCAGATTTTGGCAAGTCTTCCTGAACAGCAAGTAGGTGACAGCAATGCAAGCGAAGCAGTCGCTCTTGGTCGTTCTACACCCATAGACGAGAGTTTTCCAGAGTTGGATAGCATTCTCGATGATCTGAGATAGAGCGGCTTGTCTTTGTTTTTGGCCTTTCACTTGATCCAGATAAAGTCATGGGATCCAAATCGATACCTCTACAGCAGCACCCAGAAGGGATCCTCTCTGTAAGGGAGAAAACTTTCAAGGTTGCCAACTTGGTCAAAGCGGCCCAAGAGGACTTGACCAAGAAAGAAGAGCTGCATCGCTTGTTCATTGCTGCCTTGAGATCCTCAGGGATCCTGCCGCCGGAAGACTTGCTCAACATTGCCAGTAGCCTTCTTGCTCCCAAGCCAGAAGAAAAATTGTTGCAAGAAGCGAAGTGGTTTGGGCAGGGACTTGCTTGTCAGCTCTTGGTGCCGGGCAAGAAAGATTGGGAAAAAGGCAGAGTCAGATTGCGGATCATTGTAGAGTTTGAGCCAGAGGATACAGTCTCAGAGAGCAGCAGCGGATCCCCTCTGGATGACCTTCGCGAAAGTGAGAGCTAGCCTAAGCCAGAGAGACATAGAGGGGGTTGGGCAAGTGTCAAGTAATGATCAATCTCAGGAGTGCTTTGTTGAGCTAGATATTTTCCAAAATACTGTCATTGATATAGGAGGACGCCTAATCTACTCGCAAGAGTTTGCTCAGGTGTACTCAGAGATTGTTTATGAGAGTATCAGATCCTACTTATCCAGCAAACTTAGCGAAAAGGGAGTCTCGATTCTATGGAGCAACTTGAACGGAATAACTAACGTGAAAGGAATTCCTGCTAAACTCTTACGTCCTGGCTCACCGTGGATTGCTGGTAGAGTTAGGATGAGACTAGTGGTTGAGTTTGAGCCAGAAGAAACGGGATCAGGGAGCAGTAGATCGCCTTTGGATGACATTCGGGGAGGTGTCAGTCAGTAAAGTCTGTTAGCAATAGGAGACAATGCCGTGGTCGATCCGATAGTTTTTAGGTCAGATGATAGGGAAACTGTTGTTGAGATTGGTGATCAAGTTTACCTTCCAAGTAGCTTGCATAGTGCAATTATTAATTACCTTCTTTCAGATATTTTCCAGACAAACGGTTACCTTCAATCAAGAAAGGTTTATGCGGACATTAGAATGCTCGTGGATGGAATAGAATCTAGAGTCTTACAGCCCAGAAAGTCGTGGATCTCTGGCAAGATATCAGTCAAAGTTTATCTCGAGTTTGTTCCTGATGACCCATATAGAGATTCTGGAGATAGCGCTCCCAGAAAACTAGAGGATTCTATACTGGATGATTTACGGGCTGTTCAAGTTGTCTCTATGTCTTGAGGTCGATAAGATGACAAAAACATCCATTAATCTTAGCCAACTGCGAGACGGAGTTATCACTTTTATCAACGAGAACAATAAGCAGGAAGTCTACATGATTTCCAAGCTTTGCGATTCTATCAATTCTTATTTCCTGAGGTTTGACCAAATGGGAAGAGGACTAGACAGTTACTTGAGTTCGTGTGAGATACAGATAGAAACAGGTATTCCCTATGAAGATCAGGTTCATTTTTTCCATAAAGGAGTTCCATGCTCGATTCTTTCTCCTAAAACTAACGGTTGGCAGACCGGTAGAGTAAAAGTAAGAGTAGAAGTTACGATTGACTTTTATCCTGACAATCCTGAATTTCTGATAAAAGAACCCGACCAAGAGATATTAGAACCTCTAGATGAAAAGTCTCCACTGGACGATCTTCGCAGTATGGATGAATAACGATGAAAGAAAGAAAATCCGGCGAAAGGATTCTAATTCCAGCAGCCGTGCGGGAGTATGTTTTCCAAAGAGACGGCTTCCGTTGTCGCGGTTGCGGAAAGTCGCCCCCAGAGGTTCAGCTTCAGATCGATCACATCATCCCCATTGCCCAAGGGGGCAGCAACGACATCAGCAATCTGCAAACGTTGTGCAAAACCTGTAACCGACGCAAAAAGGATCGACGGGATCCCCGCTTTCGCCGCCACTTTGACTGGTGAGTTGCGGTGTTTCGCCTAAGCTTCTCCCTCTAGAAAAGAGAGGAGAGAGGTCTGCAAAAACAACCTCAGACAATAGGCGGAAAGCTCAAAAACGGCATTCGAGTCAGGACTCCCGGCACCGAGCCGACTTCTACTTGTAGACCTTCGGCGGGCTCAAACTTGGTGCGCACGTATCCCAATCCCAGGTACCCTTGCGAAGTCAAGCCCGCGCTGGTCAGTAAACCAATCTTTTCCCCCTGCCGCAAAATCTCTGTGCCGGGCTGAGCCTCTCCTTGAAGGCGGATCCCCCACAGGGTTTGCCGAATGCGCCGGTAGGTTACCTGCTTGGCCAAGACTTCCTGGCCAACGTAGCAACCTTTGTCAAGGGAAATAGCCTGCCACAGGCCGGCTTCTAGGGGGTTGTAGTCTGAGGTCAGCTCTCGGTCGGCGGCGGGGCGACCCGCTTCTAGGCGGAGGACTTCCCACAGCTCAGGTGGGGCCAGCTTGGCTCCGGCTTGGAGCAAGCATTCTTCAAGAGCGACTTTCTGGTCAATGGTGCCCCAGAGGGTAAACCCCGGCTGGGCAAGACCCGTGCCACAAGCCAGATGGACAGGGATCCCCTGGATCTCCACGGGGCGGTGCTCATGGGGCCCGGTCGGGATCTCTTCTGAGCTCACCACTTTCTCCAGGAGAGCCTGACTCTGGGATCCGAGCAATCCAAAACCAAAGGTCTGATCTGTCTCATCTTTCAACTGTGCTCCCCGCACCAAAGGCAGCATGCGCCCCAAACTCTGCATCAGCAGGCTGCGCCGCTGGGGTGAAGTCCAGATCCAGCAGTCTTCTTCTCCCACGTACACCGTTGCCAAATCCAGGATGCCGGCGGTGGGGGTCACGAAAACCGTGTCGGCCCCCTGCCCTGGCTTGAGGGCCTTCAGATTTTGGGTGCTTCGGTTGTGCAGATAGTCCAAGCCTGGGGATCCCTTCATGCGCAAGCGGCCCCACCCGGAGCGGTCTAGAAGCAGGGATCCCGTCTGTGCAACGGGTTGGCCCTCTGTGGAAACAGCAGCTAGAAGAGACATCGCTCACCCCAGAGATGGGATTTGGTTTTCTTCTCTACCCTAGAATAGGCTAGTTCACCCTACCGTCTGTGGCAGACCCCCGGCGTACTGAACTGTGATTGAGGTTGAAGTCCACCAACAGTTGCGGCAGCTTTTGCGGCAGTCTCCCGAAGCCCTGTGGCCCCACCAGTTGACGATGGCTCGCATGGTGGCGCGAGGGTTGCGGTTGGGTCGCAGCACCTTGATCCAGGTGCCTGCTGGGGGTCAGCACCGCCTCAGTTACCTGCTGCCGGCCCTGATGTGGCCCAACCCCACCTTGCTCTGCGCTACAGCTCCTGTGCAGGCGCAAATTTTGGGGGAAGAGATCCCCTGGCTACAGCACACCCTGCAGTTGCATAAGCCCGTCCTGCAAAAAGACCGTTGGCCGGATCCCGATTTCCAGGGGTTGCTGTTGGTGGATCCCCTGGATTGGCTGCAAGCTCGCTTGAGAAAGGGATCCTCGCAAGTGCCGACAGGGATCCCTTTGATCCTGGATGGAGCCGAAGACCTGGAAGATTGGGCCTACCAGGCGCTAACGGTGACCCTGGAAGCCAGCCATTGGCAACAGCTCCGGCAAATCTTCCCTGCCGAGGCGGAGCAGCTCTCCCAGGTTCAGGTCAATTTGTCCCTGCAGCTTTTGCGGCGGCCTCTTTCCCGCTGTCTGCTTCATGCGGATGAACAGGTTCACCTGGATGCTGTGCTGTCTTTGGTGACAGGCTACCCCGGCTGGCTGCCGGATCCCTGGGATCAAATCCGCCGGCGGCTCAGCTCTGAGGGGGATCCCGTCTCCAAATGGATTTGGTGGGCCGAAACCGACCGAGAAACCGGTCGCCTCACCCTTCACCACAGCCCGGCGGCTCTGCACGATTGGCTGGCCCCCATTTGGGCCACACAGCCGGTGGTGATTATCGGGGAAGCGCTGGATCTGGATCGCCAGGCGGAAACCTACCGGCGACGGTTGGGCTTGCCGGATCTAACGCCGCTGCGGTTTGCTTCAGGGGAGAGCTGGCCACGTTCCGGCGGGGCGGAGCTTTCCCTGTATTTGCCGCGCCTGCCCTTGCCCAATAGCCCTCTATTCCGGGATCACCTGCTGCAAGAGCTGAAAAAGCTGATCCCTCAGGCGCAGGGCTTCGTGGTGGTGTTGGTGTCGGATCAACCTCTGCAGGCACAGGTGGGGGCGGCTTTGGCTGCCGAATTCGGCTCGCGGGTGCGGGTAAACAGCCCGTTCCCCGGCGAAAAGGGCATTTTGGTCTGCGACTGGCCCTACTGGCTACACCACAAGGCCGGCTTGCCTCGCCCGGAACTGATGGTGATCACCACTTTGCCCTTCCCTTCTGTGGAAGACCCAAGGGTGGCCGGACGGGTGCAATATCTGCAACGCACCCAGCAGGACTGGTTTCGTCAGTACCTTTTGCCGGTGGCTGCTGCCCAGTTGCAACGGGCCGTCGCGCCTCTGCGGCAAGGCTCTGATTCGGGAGAAGACCCCAGCTCCCCCACTCGATGGGTGGCTATTTTGGATAGCCGCATTATCGTCCGCAGCTACGGCGTCTCTCTTCTCAATGCCTTGGGGCCAACTTTACGGGTCGAGCAGCGCAGCCAATTGTTCGTTTAGGGATCCCTGGGCCTCTTGCTCGAGTTGATGGGATGTATGGTCATTTTAAACAGGAATGAAACATTTCTGTCCAGCTCCTCTCTCCCTCTGGGAGAAGGTCTGGGGGTGGCCGCGGAAGCAGCGCGGAACGCCTGGGGAGTGTCTCAATCTAGTTTGGAATGACTATATTGAGGATTTTTTGGCTTGAGCGACTGAGAGAAGGCTTGCTCAGCATAGAGGGGAGATTTGTATCCTAGAGAGCCAAAGTCAACTGGGATCCAAGCTATTCTGAGGGTGAATCACTCCTACTCACCTTCTTCTCATGATCAGTCCTGCTCTCAGCTCCGATACAGCACTGCGCACGCAAGCAGTTTGGAAGCCATTGCGGCAGGCCATTGTGGAAAGCTCGGGTTTTCGGGGATGGCTCCAGGGCCGGGAGTTGCCCACTCAGGAAGCAGAGCTGGATCAACTGGTGCATAGCTACCTCGAGCAAACCTTGTCTCACCTGGCCTATTAGGATCCCCAGAGTCCCAGCCAGAGGGGCAAGGTCAGCAAGGCGGCTAAGTACCCCACGGCCAAGGCAGTTACGGTAATTTCCCGATCCAAGTCGTATTCTTCCGTGAGCACCAGGGTGGCGATGGCGGGGGGCATACCGCTCTGCAGGACCAGCACCAGCTTGGCCAGAGGCGGGTAGGGGGTGAAGGCAAGGCCGATTCCCACCAAGAGCGGCACAATCACAATTTTGATCAAGAGGGCCACTCCGGCGGCAAGAAAGGATCCCCAGCGCTTCACCTGGGCCAGCCGCATCCCCAAAATCATCAAACTGAGCGGGATCATGCTCCAAGCAAAAGCCGCCAACGCTTGAGAGAGCCAACCCGGCAGAGGTTCGCGGGTCAGCAGTAGGCCCATAGCAAAAGACCAAAGAGCAGGGGTGCGCAGAATGTGGAGGCCCACCTGCCAAGGCTGAGCATGGGAACTGCCGTGGCGGCTGGCCACCCACACGCCAAACCCGTAGGCCATGAACAGAGTGCCCAGCAGATCATAGAACAGGGCCCAGCCAAAGTAAGCCCTTCCGGCCACAGCCAGACAGATGGGATAGCCCAAATACCCGGTGTTCCCCAGGGTGGCGGTCAGGTGAAAGCTGCCCTGCTGTGCGCTGCTCCAACAGTTGGGGACATCCCCCACACCACGGTGCTGCCACCACAGCCAAGCGCTGGTCAAGGCAAACCCCAGCCCCACCGACAGCCAGCAGATCAGGGGAGCAATCCAGATTTGACCCGACAGATCCACTCCCTGCATAAACCCAACAATGCTGAGGGGCACTCCCACCCAAAACATGAATCGCCCCAAGGCGTGGGGATCCAGCCAACGATTCCAGCCGCCGGGCAGCCCCTTCTGGAGAGCAAACCCCAGCAGCGTCCAGCCCAGCAAGGGAGGATAAACCTGAAAAAGGGTGTTGAGCACGCTCAAGAGGGAGAGGGAAGGGATCCCTAGGCAGGGATCCGCCGAGGTTCTTCACGCAGGGCGAAGATGCGTTGAATCACCTCTTCAACAACGCGGTCTGGGGTAGAGGCACCGGAGGTAATGCCGATTTGCACCGGCCCATCGGGTAGCCACCCTTCGGTAACCGTCGGGTCTTGGTGAAGGGGCTTGTGGCGGATGCGGTTGTTGGGTTGGATGCAGTCAGGACCATCGATATGGAAGGAAGGCAGGCCTTTGGCCAGGGCAATTTCCTGCAAGTGGGTGGTATTCGAGGAATTAAACCCCCCGATCACCACCACCACATCCAAAGGCTGCTCGAGCAGCTCGAACATGGCATCCTGCCGCTCTTGGGTGGCATTGCAGATGGTGTTGAAGCTCATGAAGTGGTTGTCTAACTCCTGGGGGCCATATTTGCGCAGCATAGTGGTCTCAAAGAGCTTAGCAATGGCGCGGGTCTCCCCCTCTAGCATGGTGGTTTGGTTGGCGATGCCGATCCGCTCCAGATCGCGATCCGGATCAAAACCGGGGGAAGTGGCCTTGCCGAAGCGCCGCCGAAATTCTGCCGCATCTCCGCCCTGCAAAATGTAGCGGGCGACCCATTCCGCTTCTTCCAGGTTCAGCACCACCAGGTACTTTTCGGCAAAGGAGCTGGTGGCTACGGTTTCTTCGTGGTTGTACTTGCCGTGGATCACAGAGGTAAATTGGGCCGCGCGGTGCTTGTCCACTTGGTTCCACACGCGGGAAACCCAGGGGCAGGTGGTATCGACAATCTCATTGCCCTGCGACCGAAAAAACGCCATTTCCGATGCACTTGCCCCAAAAGCAGGCCAAATCACCACATCTTGGGGCCGGATCTGAGAGAAGTCCTTCTTGCCGTCTGGGCCTTTCTCCACAAAGCGGATCCCCATCTCCTTCAGGTGCTGGTTTACCAGAGGGTTGTGGATGATCTCGTTGGTGATCCACAGTTGCCGATCCGGAAAGCGTCGCCGCGCTTCATAGGCATATTCCACCGCCCGTTCCACGCCCCAGCAAAAGCCAAAGGCCCTGGCCAGGTGAATGGTAATGTCGCCCCGCTGATAGCGGTAGGACTGGGCACGGATTTGCTCCACAAGGGGGCTTTTGTAGGTGGTTTGCAGCTCCAGTTGAGCCTGATCCTTGTGTTCTTCAAATCCCTTGGCAAAGTAGGTGCTGGATCCGCGCAGGGCTTTGCGCAGGGCCCGTGGGTCTTGGGGAGAGCTATCCGGGGAAGTAGGTTGGAAATAAGCCATGGTTACGGTTGGAGATACGCACTGATCAAGCAGACGGCGAAGGGATCCTTTCTCAGCTTACGCCCAGTCTCGCATCGGTGGGCCATTCCAGCATGCTTTCCCTAGGGCCAGCGACAAGATTGTCAAGTCAACTATAGAATTGCAGGTAGAATTGCAGGGGATCGAAGCTGTTGAGCCAAAGCCAGAAAGCAGAGGGATCCCTTTGGGAATTGGCCGTTATTGGGGCGGTTGATCCTGCATTTCCAGTTGGCGCACCCGTTCCTGTAATTGGCGGGCGGTGGCAGAAAAGCTGCGCCCAGGCCAGAGGAGAGAGCCCAGCCCCACCGTCAACAGGCCCAGGCCGACGGCCACGGCGATGAGAAATCCCAAAGGCAGCTCCACCGAGCGCCACATTAAGAAATGTACGGTCAGGGTGGTGGGGTTTTGCCCGGCCAGGACTGCCACTCCCAAAGCCAGCAGCAGTGTCAAGACCAAGTTGAACAGCAGTAACATCAGGGATCCCGTCGCAACAGTTCCATTCTGCCTTGTCTGCTGGGGGGGTGGCTCAAGCCCGCACACTCCCGTCGGGTAGGGTGGCTCCGCTGAGGTCAGCGCCGGTCAGCACTGCTCCGCCGATTTTTGCCCCGCTTAGATCGGATCCCTGCAGTTGTGCACGGGTTAGCTTGGCTTCCCAAAGGTAGGCACCGTGCAAGTTGGCTTCCCGCAAGTCGGCAAAGCTGAGATCCGCGCCGATCAAGTTGGCTTCCCAAAGATTGGCCCCGCGGAGGTTGGCCCCCATCAAGTTGGCCGAGCTGAGATCGGCGCCGCGCAAATCGGCTTCCTGCAGGTTAATGCCACTCAGCTTGCCAAAGGAGAGGTTGGCCCCTCTCAGATTCACCCCTTGCAGGTTGGAGCGCACCAAGTCCACCCCCACCAGGTTGGATTCTTGAAAGTTGCGCTCGCCAGAGGCATATTCTGTCAGCAGATCGTCAGCAGTTGTCACTCGGGGCATGGCCGGATACTGCCATCCGTGCGTTAAGCTTAACAATTTCTGGCTGCTCAACGGGGTACTGATGACCGCTCCGAAAGACCTACGAAACGCTAACAAACACTTCCAGAGTGTTCAGTGCCTGTCGCGTCTGATACATTTACGCTGAACACTGCTGAACATCACTGTTCAACTATGCAGCGATAGCATTCTGTTTGTTTCCAACCAGAATGGCGGTATCCCGCAAAGCTTTGAGTAGAATACCCAAAGCGCAGTTTCCGTGTCGTCTTACTACCAATTTTCTGCTTTGCTTTGGCTACCATGTTGGCAGACTCGAAAGTAAACAGAAAGATCAACTGGTAGTAATCCGTACTGAACATATTATACATTATTTTCAGTATAGTTGAGCTTATTATTGACTAGAGTCATGCTCTCAAGCTAACAACCACGTTCTTGGGTGTGGTCACCGGGAGCAGCTCTGCGCAGCGCAGCCAACCGAAGATAGGTACCTTGATGCGGTTGCCAGAAGTGCGAATACTCCCTTCCAGGTAAAAGCTGTCTCGCACTCCCTTGCGTTTGAAGCGGGGAAACTTCCCCAACCCACCCCGCCAGCGCTTAAGGGCTTGCTCCAAGTTGCGTAATGCCTGCTGAGGGGCGCATTTGGAGACCTGGTAGTACCAGCGATGTTCTTTCTTCACCTCGGCCACTAGGCGCTTGTGCAGGTCAATGGCGGTGGGAAGTTTTTGCTGGTTCTCCAGGGCTTGCCGACAGACTTCTAAGCCCCAGTTATAGGCGTGGCGGGCTACCCCAGCGTGTTGGGCGGCTAGAGTTGTTTGCTTGCGGTTAAGAATGAGTTGCGTCCGAAAACCCAGTAATATGCCCGCCACACCGCAAAGCGTCCATGAGTTCCGTGAAGCTTTCGGCTTGGCGCTCACAAGCCCCCTTTAGCTTTAGGTAACTCATGTTGACTACTGTAAGCTTTTCGGCCTGCTGTTGTCAGCCTCTGGTTTTGTCTGCTGGTTTTGCTGGGGTTGGGGGGGTGGGGACGGCCAGCAGGGATCCCCTGCCACGGGTTGGATGTGCAACTCCAGGTAGCCGGTGGCCGGATCCGGTTGACGGGAGAAGCGATACTCCGGGCTATCGGCGAGGACAATTTCGGCGGTGGTGTAGATGAGGCAGCCGGGGCGCAGGTGTCCCCCCCAGGTTTGGCCTCGGGCATCGGCAACGGTGAGATGGAGATGGACTCCGTCAGGGCACAGGGATCCACTCAGGGCCAGGATCTCCAGGCGTTCCGACAGCAGGTGATCCCCCATTTGGTCGGCCAGGCGCAGGGTGGCTTGGCTAAGGCTGCCGACGGCGCTGAGGACAAACCCCGCTTGCAAGGGCTGCTGCCGGGCCAATCGCTCTAGTTCCTGCTTGAGATCTTGGCCGGGGAAAAGGCGCAAGGGATAAATCTTGAGGGATCCCGGCGGCATGGGCTGGGGCTCCTGGGGGCGGGAAGAGCGGATCCCGGGTCGCCAGCCGGGCTTGACCACTGGGCGGGAGCGAGCGATCACCAAGCAGTCATCCGGCAGGGGGTAGCGGGCAGGGATGGTGGAGCCGGCAGCAATGGTGACATTGGATCCCACCTGCAAAGGAGCCACCAACACCGAGTTGGCGCCTGTTTTGCTGCGATCCCCAATTTCGGTAAAGTGCTTTTGCTGGCCGTCGTAGTTGGCGATGATGGTGCCCGCCCCGATGTTGACCTGGGATCCCAGCTTGGCATCGCCCAGGTAGGCCAAGTGGGCGGCATTGCTGTGGGATCCAATCTGGGCATTTTTGGTTTCCACAAAGTTGCCGATGCGGCAATGATCCCCGATCTGGCTGTGGGGGCGCACGTGGGCGTAGGGGCCTATCCAAACCTGGTTGCCGATGCGGCTGTGGCTGACCACCGAGTAGAGAATGTGACACCCAGATCCAATCTCGCTGGACTCGATCCAACTGCCCGGCCCCAGGCGGGTTCCCGAGCCAATGCGGCACACCCCTCGCAGATGGGTTTGGGGCTCGATGATCACATCGGGGGCCAATTCCACCGTTTCCTCGAGGCTGCTGCTGTCGGGATCCACAAAGGTGACCCCGGCTTCCATCCAGGCTTCTTTGAGGCGATCCTGCAAAATCTGGTACGCCTGGGCCAGTTGGCGGCGGTCGTTGACGCCCACAATTTCTTGCGGATCGGCAACATCCAGAGCGATGGCTTTGCCCACCCGCTTGACGGCATCTGTTAGGTAGTACTCCTGCTGTGCGTTGTTGCTGTTGAGATGGGGCAAAACCTGGGCCAGAGCCGGCCAGTGAAAACAATACACCCCACTGTTGATGCGGCGATTTTGCCGTTGGGCCGGGGTGCAGTCTCGCTCTTCCACCAGTTCCAGCACCCGCTGTTGGGCATCGCAAAATACCCGCCCATAGCCATAGGGATCCGCCACCTGAGCCGAGAGCAAGGTTACCTCTGGGTTCATCTGGCGGTGGCGCTCCACCAGAGCTTGCAGGGTTTCTGCCCGCAGCAGGGGCACATCCCCGTTGATCACCAGCAGATCCCCCTGAAAACCGCCCAGGACGGGCAACAGCTGTTGAACGGCGTGTCCGGTGCCCAATTGCTGGGCCTGCTCCACAAATTCAACCGGGTACTCCCGCAGGGCTTGGCGCACCTGCTCTTGTTCATAACCCACGACCACCAGACAGCGGTGGGGCTTTAACGTCAGCACCGTGCGCAGCAGCCGCTCGATCAAAGACAGGGATCCCAGTTTGTGCAGCACCTTGGGCAACTGCGACCGCATCCGGGTACCTTTGCCCGCTGCCAAGATCGCTACCGATAGTTCCCGCTCTGCCATGTTCCTTCCCCGAACCGCCCCCATCAAGTATAGGCGGCGGGATACTGCTCAAAAATCTTCTGAGGTTGGATCCAAGTTCCTGAGCCCTGTGCGGCCAAAACTGAGCTAGCTTAATGGCACATCTAGCTGGTGCAGTCTATGGCCGAGAGCAGGGGCCCTGATATGCCCCCACAGGAACGTCGGCGGTTGGTCCGCGAGGTGGCCGGTTGGCTGGCGATGCTGGGGGTGTTCATTCCAGGGTTGCAGCGCTTCTATATGGGGCACCAACGCTGGGGCTGGGGCTACTTGGTGGTGGGGCTGATGGTGTTCGTTCCTTCCATCCCGCTGCAGATCCTCAGCTACGGGGTACGCGCCCTTTGTTTGCTGGAAGGGCTGTGGATCCTGACCATGAGCAATGCCGATTTCGATTTTCGATTCAACCGAGAGTTGATCGAGCTGGAATGGACCAGTGTGGAAGGGCGAGAAGCCCGGGATCCCGAACAGCAGTTGGAAAGCCAGTTGAAACAGGGCTTGATCACCCGCGCTGAATATGAGGAGCGCCGCCGGCAAATCCGCAAGATTTCCTGACGCAAGCATCTGCCTGGATAGACAGCCCGATAGATGGATAATGGTTCTGGTGTTGATTTTCCCGGCAATAGCTCCCACCCAAGCTGGGCTCTTTTCTCTCCTCTGTCATTGTGCACCGCCCTTTTGCCTATCTTATGTTGCCAAATCCTCCTCTCGTAGCCATCCCCCTGTTCTCCATCGCGGCAGCCATGCTCTTGGTCTATCTGCCCATGGGGGTGGTGGGCTATGCCCGTGCCCGCGTTGGCTACGACCTGCATGCTCCTCGGGCTATGTTCGATAGGCTACCTCCATATGGACAGCGGGCCACCTGGGCTCATGCCAACGGGTTTGAGACCTTTGGGATGTTTGCGGCAGCAGCGTTGATCGCCTACATCACCGGCCCTCACTCGGATCCCTGGTATTTTGGCCTCAGCGGAGATGAAGGGGTAGCTGTGCTGTGTGGGGTGTTTCTGCTGGCGCGGCTGCTCTACAACTTTTTCTACATTGCCGATATTCCCATTGGGCGATCCCTCTCCTTCTTGGCGGGATCCCTGGCCACGTTGGGCCTGTTGCTGATTAGCCTGCTGCCTTTTCTCGGCACCGGCCTGGCCTAATCTGGCGAGAGAAACTCCCCCGTCATTTGTTGAGCCTGCCGGTACCCTGGCCCAACCTGCGATACTGGAAAAGGACTTCGTCCTGCTGTCGCCAACGGCGTCCTCTGGGTGCCTCTCTTTTGTCCCACGGCCCACTACGCAACGGTCAGCCATGTACACTCTGGAACTGCTCCTGAAAGGGAACCCTGCCCCCATCGTTGTCCACCAAAAAGAGGAAGAAGCGGCCAACCGGGCCTACCAAAGCATCGTCAATGCTCTGCAGAGTGGATCCCCTCAGAGTTTGGAGCTGACCTGCGACCGCACCGGCAAAAAGGTGTTTCTGCTCACCGGTGAGCTATGTGGCGTGCAAATGACTTCCAAGTCGGGCGGCGCCAGCCCCATGGGAGCCCGTCCCGGTTTTTTGGCCCAGTTGCAAAGCTGAGGACAGCCCTTTTCTCTCTGCCGCTAAGGGATCCCCATGTCTGAGGTGGCCATTCGGGTGGAGAGCCTGACCTTTGCTTGGCCGGAACGTCCGCCGGTTTTGCAGGCGTGCAGTTTTGTCATTCCCAAGGGCCAGTTGTGGATGCTGTTGGGGCCCAATGGCAGCGGCAAGTCCACTTTGTTGCAACTGTTGTCCGGATCCCTGACCCATCCCCAGCCCCTTTCGGGCCACCTGGAGATTCGCGGTCGGCTGGGCTATGTGTTTCAAAACCCGGATCACCAACTGTTCATGCCCACGGTGGGAGCCGATGTGGCCTTTGGCTTGGGAGCAGAGGCTCTGACCTTGGCGGAAATTCACCAGCGGGTGGAAACAGCCTTGGAGCAAGTCGGATTAAAGCACCTGATCCGTCGGCCCATCCACGGCCTCAGCGGCGGACAGAAGCAACGAGTGGCAGTGGCAGGGGCTTTGGCCCGGCGCAGCGAGGTGCTGCTTTTGGACGAGCCGACAGCCCTGTTGGATCCCGACAGCCAGGCGGATTTGCTGCGGTGCATCCGGCAACTGGTGGATCAAGAAGGCATCACCGCCCTCTGGGTAACCCATCGGCTGGCGGAACTGGAATGGGCAGATGGGGCGATTTTGCTCTCGGAAGGTCAAGTGCGTCAACAGGGATCCCCAGAGCAGGTGCGGCAACGGATTGAACAACTGTTTGGAGCCTGAGGGATCCCTGCGCATCCTGATCCCAAAGAGATCGCGAAAGCGCAGCTGCACCCCCCTGCCGTCACTGTTTAGAATAGGTAATGTATCCGGTTGATCAATTCGGTTGGCACAAGGTCATTATCCTGAACTTATTCCCCGTCTGGATCGGCTGGTTTTTACCTGTTGATCCTCGGTTACACCGAATCCCTACAGGTTCTGCGTCAACCGGTTACATCAGCGGGCCACCGGCCCCATCTAGTCTAAAGGAGCTTGAGAACATGGGACTGTCTGAAGTGATCGCCAAAGAGCTGGAAAATGCTCGCAACGTCTGCTCTGAGTACGGCGAAGGGGATCCCCACTGCCGTGCGGCCTGGGATGCGGTTGAAGAAGTGCTGGCAGCTCGCAGCCACCAGCCGAGGACTCCCAGCAGCCTAGAGAAGCACTGCGCTGAAAACCCAGATGCTGTTGAATGCCGGGTCTACGATACCTGATTCTCGGGAACCCCACAGAGTGGATGCTCTCTGTCGATTCCGTAGCGATCGACAGGGTTTCCTACTGGGGATCTCCGACAAAATCCAGCGGCCTGCCGGATCCCTGCCGGTAGGCTTTGCTTTCTTGGACTGGAAGGCTTGACTAGGTGCGGTTTCAGGCGCGACGTACAGAGCGCTTTCTTTTTAGGGTCATTTTGATTCAAACCAGGACACTGCACCCGCACTTAAAACGTTAGATGCACAGGGCCAGAAGGCTTTTCCCAGTACCTCGGTCGCCTTGTCCCAACCTGAAACGACTATGAAATTGTGACCTGCATCATTGCCATCCATCAAAACCAGGACAGGGATTCATCAAACTTATGGCTTATGGGATCCCCAGTGCCGGTGGAGAGCGTTTTTCACGAAGAAAGCCTCTGAGCAGAATCAGCTCGCAGCCATTGCCCCACCCACAAGGCGAAGGCTATTCCCAGCAGCAGCAGTTGGGGGAGCAGCGTCTGCCAAGTGGGATATATGCCCAGCCAGCGCAGCTTTGGGATCCCAACAAGAGGAGTGATGGGCAGCCAGTCCGCCACCTGCAGAGCGTGCAAGCCACTGCCCAAAAACTTAAAGCCCAAGTAGAAAATCAGCAGACTTAGACCCCGGAAAAAAACTCCCAGCGGCAATTTCAGCCCCACCTGCAGCAGCAAGATCGCCAGTGCCACCAACACCAGGGATCCCAGGCCGATCCCCAGCCAAAAATCTTTTGCCGAGAGAGAAGAGGCCAACCCCACATAAAACAGCACCGTTTCCGCCCCCTCGCGAAACACCGCCACAAAGGCCAGAAAAGCCAAGGAAAAAACCTGACCCGTGGCCAGTGCCGCCTGCGCCTGTTCCCGCACAAAGGTTTGCCAAGAAGCCACTGCAGCCCGGCGGTGCAACCAAAGGCTGACCGAGAACAACAAACCTGCTGCCACCAGCCCGGTGATCCCTTCCAGCACCTCTTGTCGCGTGTGGGTGAGCATCTGCTGGAAAAACAGCTTCACCAGCAGACCGAGCATCACCGCTGCCAGCAAGCCCGCGGATCCCCCTATCCACACCCAGCGCTTCTGAGCCGATTGCCCGCTCTTGCTCAAAAGGGCCAGCAGTGCCACCAGCACCAAGAGAGCTTCCAGGCCCTCCCGCAGCAGAATCGAAGCAGCATCCAGGAACGTGTAGTCCGACATAGGCTCACCCAGACAGGCGGCTCAGTTTTAGCTGGAGCCAAGAGGATTTCTAAGTGGTGGCTGGGATGAACTTGAGGGCAGCAGAATTGATGCAGTAGCGCAAACCCGTGGGTGGGGGGCCATCCCGAAACACATGCCCCAGATGCCCACCGCAGTTAGAGCAGTGGACTTCCGTGCGGGGCACAAACAATTTCCAGTCCGTCTTGGTGCCGATCACATGGGGAGCAATCGGCTCCCAAAAGCTGGGCCAACCGGTGCCACTGTCGTACTTGGCCGCCGAGGAAAACAGCTCCTGACCACAGCCGGCACAGACATAGATGCCCGCAGCTTTGTTGTCGTAGTAAGCGTTGCGGAAGGGGGGCTCAGTGCCCTCTTGGCGCAGCACATAGTATTGCTCTTCGGTGAGCAGTTGCCGCCACTCGGCGTCAGTTTTGGTGAAGGGATAAGTCTGTTGGGCCATTGCTCTTTGCTCTCCTGCCAAGCTGAGGGGTGCTGTGACGAACCCGGCCACCGCCAAGGTCAACAGCTCGCGTCGTCGCATGATGAGGTTCATCTGTTGTCGCTGTGTAAGTGGCGGGGAGGCCATCCCTACTAGGGGGATCCATCCGCCTTTGTCCGCCACCTGTGGGTTGAGACCTGCAAGCAGGTTACCCGTATCTTAACCCTTCTTTACGCTCCCTTCTGCAAAACAGGGAGATAGCCAGTATTCTATGGGTTCCATTGGCAGCTTCTATCCCCAGCTTCAGGCGCCATCCCGTTACAATGAGCGCAGGTGGGCTGCTTGTCCAACCCTAGACGAGTCATGGAGTTCTTCCTATGCTGCTGGTCGGCTCAGGTGCAAAGTTTGTACAGCAACTGGAGCAATCTGGGGCTTTGGCCATCTTTGTAACCCCAGAGGGGGGATCCGAAGGGCACTACCTGCGGCGGCTGCGCGGAGCTGGGTATGAGGTGGTCACCCTCTCCAGTAAGGGAATCGGGGATCTGGCCAGCTATTTGACGCGCATTCATGGGGTACGGCCTGCCACGCTGGGCAAATCGGAGCGGCGCACCTATTTCTTTCCCGCGTTGATCGAGCAGTATCGGGCCACCTTGCCCCCGAAAGCAAAGGGGTTGGTGTTTTGGTTTTACGAGGGGCATGTGTTCAGCCAACAGGAACTCTCCTACCTGGTGAAGCTGAGTCGGGAAGACAAGGGAGTGAAGTTTGTGGTGGAACTGGGCCGAGAACGGTCAATTCGTTGGCAACCTCTGCAGAGCGCCTGAACATCTCTTCAGGATCCTGGAAATTTCTTTGCTACCATCTCAAGTAGATGGCCTGCGGCTCAGATCCCCATCCTGCTAGCGGTTTCTCGTGCCTGTGACCTTGCCAACCGCCTCGCTGCAACAGGGTACTTGGTTTAAGCTGATCTGCGGCGCAAGTTTCCACCACTTGCCCTCGGTTCGGGAGCTGGCTTTCCTTTACACGCTGGCCGGGGCAGATTGTATTGATGTTGCTGCCGATCCGGCCATTGTGCGGGCCGCTCAAGAAGGGATCCAACGGGCACAAGCCGAAGATCCCCAGGCGGGATCCCCTTGGTTGATGGTCAGCGTCAATGACGGCGAAGACGTGCATTTCCGCAAGGCGGTGCTGACGGCTCCTGTTTGTCCTGCCGACTGTCCTCAGCCTTGTTTGGCAGTCTGTCCTCCCCATGCCTTGACACAGGCAGCCCTTCCTGCTCAAGTCCACATCCAGACAGAGCTGTGCTACGGCTGTGGGCGCTGCGAGCCGGTTTGCCCCCACCGGCGCATTGCCACCTTCGGCTACCAGGTCGCTTTGTCAGAAGTTTTGCCGCCTTTGGTCGAGCTGGGCATTCAAGCGGTGGAGATTCACACCTGCATCGGTCGCCAGAGGCCATTCGAGCAATTGTGGGGATCCCTGAAGCCCTGGCTACCTCAGCTCCAGGCCATCTCAATTAGCTTTAACGATGGTCCGGGCCTAGAGGCTTATTTGAGGGATCTGCTGGCCCTCATGGATCCCTTGCCGGAGGTGTTGATCTGGCAGGTGGATGGCCGGCCTATGAGTGGGGATATTGGAGCTGGCACCGGCAAAGCTGCCCTAAAGTTGGCCGAGAAGGTACTGAATATGGGTCTGCCAGGCTATGTGCAATTGGCAGGAGGAACCAACGCCCAAACGGTGCCGCTGTTGGATCCCCGGTGGCCGGTGGCGGGGGTAGCCTTCGGCAGCTACGCGCGACAGTTGGTGTCAGCCTATCTGGAAGGGCCAGCCCACAGCTCATCGGAGTCAGGATGGAATCCCGGATTGGCGGCAGGGATCCCGTTGGCCAAGCAGTTGGTGCAGCAAGTAAAGCGGCGATCCGTTGCTTTTAGGCAAACCTGTTTTTCCTGCGTTTAACGACGTTGCTCAGCCATGAGTTTCCCCGTACAGCCCTCAACCCCAAGTCCGTCGATGGATCCGGAAAGTGCTCCGCACCGCTTACGTGAACGTACCGGCTTTCCCGGCCAGGTTCAATACAGCGACGACCTGAGCAAGCTTTTGGATATCCTGCCGGCTCCGATTCGCGAGCGCCTAGAACAGCATCCCCACTTGGATCGGTTGGTGGAGGTGGTGCTGGATTTGGGTCGCCGCCCCGAAGCCCGCTTCCCCGGCTTTGCCGATTACCTTTCCGAGGACGTGATCACCCGGGCCGACTTGGATCAGGTGATCAGCCGGGTTGGAGAGTTCAGCAGTGACAACCGCGCAGGCATTGCCTCTACCCTGCACCGGATCAGTGCCATTCGCAACCGCCAAGGCACGATCATTGGCCTTACCTGTCGGGTGGGTCGCTGCGTTATCGGCGTGATCAGCATGATCCGCGACCTGGTGGAACAGGGGCGCTCCATGCTGTTGCTGGGCCGACCAGGGGTGGGCAAAACCACGGCCCTGCGGGAGATTGCCCGTGTGCTGGCGGATGAGCTGGGCAAACGAGTGGTCATTATCGACACTTCCAACGAGATTGCCGGCGATGGAGACGTGCCCCATCCGGGTATTGGTCGGGCCAGACGGATGCAGGTGGCCAGCCCAGAGCTGCAGCACAAGGTGATGATCGAGGCAGTGGAAAACCACATGCCCGAAGTGGTAGTTATCGACGAGATCGGCACTGAACTGGAAGCTTTGGCCTCTCGTACCATTGCCGAGCGGGGGGTACAACTGGTGGCCACCGCCCATGGCAACCGCATCGACAACCTGATCAAAAATCCCACCCTCTCCGACTTGGTAGGCGGGATCCAATCCGTCACCCTAGGAGATGAAGAGGCGCGGCGGCGCGGCTCTCAAAAGAGTGTGTTGGAGCGCAAAGCTCCCCCTACGTTTGAGATTGCCATAGAGATGCTGGAGCGATCCCGCTGGGTCATCCATGAAGATGTGGCCGCCACTGTGGATCGCCTCTTGCGCAACCGCGAGCCCCTGACCCAAACCCGCAGTCTAGACGAACGCGGCCAGGTGGTGATAGTGCGGAGCACCGCTGGCGCAAACGGGCGCCCGGCTCTATCTGGCCCCCAATGGCCCCCTGCCGGCAGCACAATCTCCGCAGCACGGGAGCGGGGAGGATGGCAACGCTCTGGACGGATGGAAGCTCTGCCTTCAGAGCCGCTTGAAAGTCGCTCGCCGCAGGGAGGAGCATCGGGTTTGCTCCTGGATAGGCAAGAGGACTCTGTCCCGTTAACGCCGGCGGGATCCCGTCCTGCCCCTCAGGTGGTGGCCGAATCCAAAGCGGAATCGGGCTCTGATGAAGAAGATTTGGACTGGGAGGGATCCGCCCTGGCCCCACCAGAGCGGCAGCAGAATCCAGATGGGCCGCTGATGATTTATCCCTATGGAGTGAGCCGCTTCTACCTGGAGCAGGTGATCCAAACCCTGAAACTGCCGGCGGATGTCACCAAAGACCTGGATGGGGCGGACATTGTCTTGGCCTTGCGATCCCAAGTGCGCAGCCGTTCCAAGATCCAGCAGATGGCCCACTCCCGCCAGATCCCGATTCACACCGTCAAGGCCAATACTCTGATTGCCCTGGCTCGCGCCCTGCGCCACATCCTCAACATCGAAAGCGAAGATGGATCCGATTCCGACCTGGAGCTGTTCATTCGCGCCAGCTCAGGCGATGAAACCGAAGCTCTGGAAGAAGCCCGCCTGGCGGTGGAGCAAATTGTCATTCCCAAGTCTCAGCCGGTGGAACTTTTGCCCCGTTCGCCTCTGATCCGCAAGCTCCAACACCAGTTGGTGGAACATTATCACCTGCGGGCTCAAAGCTTTGGGGAAGAGCCCAACCGCCGCTTGCGCATTTATCCCAACTAGCCCCACACAATACTTCAACCCAATCATTCAGCTCCATGGACGCTGTATCCATTGAGGCATGGTGGCCACAGAAAAGGGACTCTGTCCCGCTTAGGTGAACGGGATCCTGGGCTAAGATTTGGCTACGCCAAGTGCGGTTCCCGCTGTTGCGACAGCGTTGCAGTTGTCGGCCCAGTGTCGTAGGTACAGCAGCAGGGTGCCCTGGGCATAGCACCATTTATTGCTATAGGGATAGCTAATGACTGCTACAGAAGTACGCTGGACTACTCGGGATATCGAGGCTCTTCCAGAGAATGAATGGATCCGCTACGAGATCATCGACGGAGAACTGCTGGTGACTCGCTCTCCTCATCACAAACATCAGCACATTATCGGGTGTTTGTTCTCCGCACTGCATCGGTGGTCGCTAGAAACAGGATTGGGAGAACCCTCAATCATGCCAGGGATCCTCTTTTCCGAATTTGATAATGTGTCTCCCGATGTTGTTTGGGTTAGTTATGAGCGGCTATCACAGATTCAAGATGAAGCAGGACATTTTCGGGGTGCCCCTGAGCTGGTGGTTGAAGTCCTATCACCTGGAAAAGTTCATGAGGATCGAGACCGCTTGGCAAAACGGAAACTCTACTCTGTGTATGGGGTGCAAGAGTACTGGATCGTCGATCGGCTGGCTCAGAGAGTAGAGGTGTATCGCAGACAACAGGCCCAGTTGGTCTTGGTAGAAACGCTGTTGGCTCAGGATGCGTTGTCTTCTCCCCTGTTGCCCGGCTTTGTCTGCACGGTTGCTGAGCTGTTTACCTCCCGACCCTAGGCTCCAGGCGTACAACAGCCGAAAGGGATCCCATCCCATCCCATCGGCCAAATCAATGAAGCAACCAAGATGCCTGCTGCTGCGTACTCTAGCCGGAAAAAGTGCGGCTTGGCCCTGGCCGAAACTGTTCCGGTGTAACAAAGTGTTAAGGGCAGCATTTGTACGGGGATCCCTTCTGAAGGGGCCGGTCTTTTGCTGGCTCATGACCTACATTTCGCACACCTCCAAGGACACATAGCCATGTACAACAATCGTCGTGGTTTTCTTCGCTGGCTGGCTCTCGGTTTTGGCTCGTTGGTGGGTTGGTTACCTGGGTTTACCCAGCGCCGTTTTGCCCTGGCCCAGGGAACTGCTTCTGGCTCTAAGGCTTCTGAGCCGGAGTTTGTGAAAGTTGCCACCCTGGCCGATCTCAAAGATGGCCCCTTCAAGGTGGAAAACGCCTTTGGGAAAAACACCGTCACCCTCTGGTTGGTAGGGGATCCGCAAAAAGAAGATTCTCTGCTGGCTTTGGATGCCGCCTGTCCCCATGCGGGGTGTGATGTGAACTGGCGGGGGGAGAACTTTGTCTGCCCCTGTCATGGCTCGGCTTTTGCTGCCGATGGCAGCCGTACCCGTGGCCCGGCCAAGGCAGACCTGGCCATCTACAAGGTCAAGGTGGAGAAGGGAGAAATTTTTGTAGCCAAAGCCTCATAAAGTTCTGGGCAGGCTGTGGGCTTTGAGGCCAGGCAAAAGGAGTCGGGTATCCGGATTGAGAAGACAATGGGCTGAGCTACCGAGGCTCTCCCTATGGCTCGTCCCTACCGCTATCTGTTCCTCTCCACCCCTGTTGGACCTCTGGGATCCGGGGCCGGTGGTGGTGTGGAGCTCAATCTTGCCAACCTGACGCGTGTCTTACTCCAGATGGGATCCCAAGTGCGGGTGTTGGCCCCTGTGGGATCCCGAATGGCGGAGTTGCCGGAGGAGGTGATCGAGCCGGTGGCGGGCCTTCCCCCGGCCTATGCGCAAACCCAGCGCCGCGATCAGCCGGTTCTGATCCACACCCCCTCTCTGCTGGCCAACCTGTGGCAGCGGGCTGCCCACCTGCAAGATCAGTTCGATCTAATCGTGAACTGGAGCTACGATTGGCTCTCGTTTTATTTGACGGATTTTTTCCGCACCCCGGTGGCCCACATTGTTAGCATGGGATCCCTCAGCGATGCCGTCGATCAGGCTCTAGAGCACATTGCCCATCGCTACCCTGGTCGGCTGGCGGTGCATTCGCGGGCGCAAGCCCAGACCTTTGCCTTTGCCCGAGCCGAGATGGCGGCAGGTCGGGATCCCTTTGTCTATCTGCCCTGCGGGGTGGATCTGCGCCTCTACGACTTTGTGCCCCAAGGGAATGGATCCCTGTGTTGGATTGGCCGCATTGCCTCCGAAAAGGGCCTAGAAGACTGTGCTGCCCTGGCCGAGAAGACGGGAAGGCCGGTGGTGATCCTAGGCCACCTGCAAGAGCCAGGCTACTGGCAGCAGATCCAAGAGCAGTACCCGCATGCCCAATTGGATTACCGAGGGTTTTTGCCCACCCCGCAAATGCAGCGGATCTTGGGGCAATGCTCAGCCTTGATCATGACCCCCAAGTGGGTGGAGGCCTTTGGCTTGGTGGCGGTGGAAGCTTTGGCCTGTGGCGTGCCGGTGATTACCTACCGCCGGGGTGGGCCCGCGGAAATTGTCAGCGATGGAGAAACCGGCTGGATCGTCGAGCCGGACAACGTGGCAGCTTTGGCAGAGGCTGTAGAGCGCCTAGATCACATCGACAGGAGCCGCTGTCGGCAACGGGCAGAAGAGCACTATTCCCTGGGCGCGATGGCAGAGCAGTTTCTGGCCTGGAGCAGGCAGATTGGCCGGGATCCCACCTGGGCAGCCCGCGAGGGAGGAGACAGGCAGTGGTACTATTAACTTACTTAATTCTGGCGAACTGTGTCAGACACGCAGCCCAACAACGGGAACGTTTTGACTTACGACGGGGAAACCATCATGACGACTGGGAAAGGATCTGTTGCGCTGGTGCGATCAGAGGTTCGTCGGCGGTCACAGGTTCTGGGAACGCAGGTGATCAGCCAGGGCAACGCAGCCCGGCTTGGGGTAGTCAGCGAAGTTTGGGCGGATCTGGAAGCCAAGCAGGTTCTGGTGCTGGGGGTGCTGGAGAAAGCCTTTGCCGGATCCCCCCGTTTGATGGAGCTGCGGCAGGTAACAGCTTTGGGTCAGGATGCAGTTCTTGTCCCCAGCGAAGAAGTTTTCGACAACTTGGACTTGGAGGGCCTGAGTCGCGTGGTTGGCAGCGAGGTGGTAACCGAAGAAGGGATCCGCCTTGGCAAAGTTAAAGATTTTGAGTTCAACTCCGTCTCCGGCATCATCACGGGCTTGGTGCTCTCCAACCTTGGCCTCACCTTTTTACCCGGCTTTATCCTCAGCACCTATCTGCTCTCCACCGATGAGATTGTCTCTGTGGGCGGGGATCGCCTTATTGTTGCCGATGGCGCTGAGACCCGCCTAACCCAACTGGCCAAGGGGATTTTGGAAACCCTGGGAATCGGCAAGCCCCCTTGGGAAGCCGGAGTTAGCCCTGCTCCTGCCCTGCCCAGTGCTGTCGAGAGTTCCGCCGTCGAGGAAGATTACGAAGAAGAATACGACGAGGAATACGAAGCCGAAGAAGAAGACGTTTACGCAGAAGAAGAGCCTGAACCTGAGCCGCAGCCTGTGCGTCCACGCCCGCCTGAGCCCGCACCCGCCCCCGAACAACCGGCTTGGGAACAGGAGTATGCCAAAGAAGAGGCCCCTCCTTCTGAGCCTGCCCCTCCTCCTTCCAGCTCCACTCCTGTGGATGGTGATCCCTGGGAAGATAAGGCCGGGGAGCCCACTTAAGTTGCCGGGCTTGTATCAACTCCCCTTTCCCCTCAGGGAAGTGGCTGGGGGTGGTCGCGTCAGCCGAGAGTACGGTCGTTCCCCCTGATGTCAGGGCTGCTTCTTGCGTCAATCCCCAGCTGTTTTCTTCCAAGGGGTGAAGGGATCCCCCATCTGTCTATCCCGGCAGGGCAGGATCGGCTTCGGCCAAGAAGCGCAAAGCCACCGACAAAAAGGTCTGCGGCGCTTCAATGTGCGGAAAAGCAGCCCCTGGCAACCGGTATATCGGCACCTCCGGGCGCAAGGTGCGATATCGCTCTGCCTGTTCTGGGCCGGTGAGGCGGTTCTGTTCTCCCCAGACCAGAACCATGGGCTTGGTCACCACGCGAAAGTCGTCTTCGATGGGCAAGTTGAGCTTGCCGGTGAGAAAAGAACGGGGGGCAAATTGAGCCCCCGCTTGGTGAGCTGCCCGGTAATAGTAGTCCACCACCGCCTCATCCAGGGCGTAGCTGGGGGAGCATGACTCTAGTCAATAATAAGCTCAACTATACTGAAAATAATGTATAATATGTTCAGTACGGATTACTACCAGTTGATCTTTCTGTTT
>NZ_JBSSBV010000011.1:0-71499 GCF_054059115.1 Thermostichus sp. MS-CIW-26 | reverse complement strand
GGTCAGGACTTGGGTCATGGTTCTATTGTAACCTCGCATTCCTCCCGGCACTGACCCTACGGGTACAGTGCGGGGCTCCTGCGATTTCTAGCTGAGAGGGTTGCCGGGGATCCCTGCAATTCCCCTCTTCTGGCCAGGAGTTTGGGGATAGGATTGAGGGACCAAGGCTGTGCCGTCAGCCAGGATAGGTGGTGTTTTTTCCATTCTCATTCCAGCTTGCCCAGGGATCCCTATGCTGACTCAACTGCGCGAACTGAGCATCGCTGCCGACGGACGGTATCTCAGGGATGAGGAGCTGCAGTTCATGGAGACCTACCTAGCCTCCTTTGACCTTCGCCTGAGCGCCTATCGCAAGATTCAGGCGGCGGAGGCCCAGATCATCCGGGATGTGGACATGAAAATGCGCGCGCTGGATCCCTACTTGCTCATGCGAGGGGTGGAAGACTTTAGCAACAAGTGGAAAGCTGACACCGTGCGGGTTTTGCGCCTCTCGGCTTTGGCCATGCTCCTGGACGATGAGCAACGCTACAAAGATCGATTTCTCTACTGGTTCCAAACACTGATGCGGGCCTTCCGCACCCAACGCAGTTGCGAGGCCACCTATCGCTTCCTACAAGAAGTGATAGCCAATTACCTCACCCCCGAAGAAACCAAGTTGATCAGGCCGATTCTGGAAACCAACCGCACGCTGTTGGGCCTCAACTAGGCAGCCGTCTCAGCAGACTCTCCAGAACCAGCCGACTCCACCACCTCCAGCTCATCAGCCTGGAGATGCGCACGGAACTTGTTGTCAAACTGCACCTGAAAGGGAAAGTTGGCGCTGATCGGGCGGCCATTCCAATCTCGAAGCACGGCCTTCAGTTCCCCTTCCATACCTTTGAGGTCAAAAGGTTGATTGCGATGTTCCGGGTGGTGATAGACAATCACGCTGGTACGCACCCGCACCCGATCTCCAACTTTCATGTCTTGCCCTCCTAACAAGGCGGCCCACCACAGGAACCCACTGGAAACACTCTAGCTCAATCTCTAAGCAAACCTTCAAGATATGAAGAAGTATGTGGAAACTGACACAGGAGTTTTTATTTTCTTGGGGATCCCTCTGGCGCTGGACGGAGCGAGAATCTTTCCGCAAACTCCAGCCATGAGCCTAGTTCAGGGAAGCCCCACCTCAAGCAAAGGAATCCCGCCTTGTACCACAGCCAGCCTAGAAGTGCAGTCATAGCCTGGGCCGCTTCCCAAGCTCGGAGGGTTGGAAGGGATCGCCTCAGCGGCACGGGCCGATCTCAGGCAATCTGGCAGCCGCTCAAAATCTGTCAAATCTGTCTTCAATTAAACCAACCAAAGCTTAAGTCGATGACGCGAAGATACTTGAAAAACACAGCGACAGGATGGTGATTACCCTTCATTTTTAGATGAAGGGAAAAACCTCGATAAACTGTAAGAGTCGCAACTTAGATCGAGAATTTCCGTTAACAGCAAGCTAAAAGCTTAACCTGACCCCGAAGTTTCGGTATAGCTAAATTAAATAGCAAATAGATATAAAGATTTGTGTCAAAACCCAAAACTTCTTTACTCGACGTGGTACTCTGCTTAAAAGGTTCGGTTATCGTCTGCCATCGACATGGTGCGAGATTTGCGCTCTCCATCGGGATCCCTGGAACAGTTGTTTGGCCAGATGCCGCCTCTGGTCAGGCTCGACAGCTCCGTTGTCGAGGTTCTCTCCCGGCTGGCGCAAGAGAATCGCTCCTGGCCCTACGCCTTGGTGACGGACGCAGGCCGCGTGGTGGGCATTTTGACGCCTGTGGATGTGTTGCGGTGGATGGCCAGCGACCGATCTTGGCAGGGATCCACCGTCGCCGAGGCGATGACTACCCCTGTGGTGACCTTGGCCGCCGGCGACTACCGGGATCCGCTGGCCTTGCTGGAGCTGATGCGAACCCACGGGATACACCACTTGCCGGTGGTGGACGAAGCGGGATCCCTGCTAGGGGTGGTGAACCAAGACGGGCTGTGTTGGCAGCTCACGCTGGGGTCGTTGTTCTCGTTGTCTCTGGAGACCCAACCGTCAGAAGCCACTTCGGATCCGGCGCTTTTGAGTCGAGGGCAGTTGCCAACCCCCAGACAGGACGTTCTGCCCCTGGATCTACAAGCCACCCTGAATTTGCGCGTTGCCATCGAGCGCTCTATCCCTCTGGGCATTGCCGCCGTCGATCCGCAAGGCAAGCAGATCTACGTCAACGAGACCTTTGCCGCGATGGTGGGCTGGGCCAAGGAAGAGCTAATCGGGAAAGATCCCCCTTTTGTCTATTGGCCCCCGGAAGAGCTGGAGAAAATCGCCGCCGCCCTTGCCCAGGGGCTGCCTCAGGATCGGCCTCCCCAGGGATGGGAGTTGACCTTCATGCGCCGCAACGGCGAGCGGTTTCCGGTGCGGATTTTGGATGCCCCCTGGCAAGATGCCCACGGGAATGTCATCGGCATGATCGCCAGCGTACAGGATTTAACCCAGGAAAAAGAGTTGCAGAATCAACAGCAAAAACTTCAGCACTCTCTGCAATATCAGCAAGATCTGTTTCAAAGCCTCTTCGAGCAAGCCCCGGTGGGTATGGCGGTCACGGATGCGGCGGGGCACTTGCTGAAGGTGAACCAGAGCTTTTGCCAGCTCACCGGCTACACCGAGGCTGAGCTTTTGGGCATGAATTATGCCGATCTCACCCATCCTGAGGATCTGCGGCAAGAGGCAATCTATGTCGAAGAAGCGCGAGCGGGCCGCCGCCGAGCCTACCGGATGGAAAAACGCTACATCCGCAAAAGTGGTGAGATCCTCTGGGTTGACCTCTCGTCTTTTGTGGCGGAGACCCCCGAGAAACAGATTTATGGCATCGCCTCAATTGTCGATATCACTGAGCGCAAGCAAGCCCAGGAGCAGGTTCAATTGCAACTGCATCAAGCTCGGCTGCTCAACCGTATCGCCCAAGGGATCCGGCAATCTTTGGAGGTGGATTCCATCCTCAGTTTTACCGTAGAAGAAGTTCGCCGCTTGTTGGATGTGGAGCGGGTGGTGATCTACCGCTTTTTCCCCAATTGGGTGGGCGAGATCGTCATGCAATCGGTCAGCCGGCCAGAGTTGAGCCTGCTGGGCCGCGTTATCGAAGATCATTGCTTTGTAAGCCAGTGGCACCAAGCCTATCAGCAGGGCCGCATTTCCGCCATCGAAGATATCGACACTGCCCCCATCCAGCCCTGCCACCGGGAGCTGCTGGCCAGTCTGGGGGTGCGGGCCAACTTGGTAGTGCCTATCCTGCAGGCATCCGCCCCCGGAGGGACGAGCCCGAAAGAGGGTGAGCTGGCCCGCCTCTGGGGGCTGTTGATCGCCCACCACTGCACCGCCCCTAAAAAATGGGATCCCTGGATGCCTGACTTCTTGCGACAAATTGCCGACCAACTGGGCCTGGCGCTGCAACAGGCGGAGCTGTTTCAGCAGCTTCAAGCTGCCAACGCCGAGCTACGTTACCAGGTGGAGGTGCGCAATGCCGAGCTGGCCCAGCGGGTGAGATACGAGCAACTGTTGCGGTTAATCGGCGATAAGGTGCGCTCCAGCCTGGACGAACAGGAGATCTTGGCCACGGTGGTGCGGGAGCTCACTCAGGCCTTCCAACTGGGCGCTTGCGGCGTGGCCCTCATCAATCCGGAAACCCAGACCTACACGCTGGCCCACGAGGCGGCGGGATCCCTGCCCCCCTCAGGCCAAGTCGCTCTGCCTTTGGATCCCCTGCTCTTGGGCCAACTCCGCCAGGGCCAGACTCTCCACTTCAGCACGGATCACCCGCTGCGGGGTCGCTGCACCCTCCTTGCCTGCCCTCTATTTGTGGGACAGCAAGAAGGGCAGTTTTCCTCAAACACGGGCTCGCTGCTGGGCTTTCTCAAGCTAATTCGCCTGCCCTGGGAAGGGTTTACCGAGGCGGAGATCCACTTTGCCGAGCAGGTGGCCACTCAGTGCAGCATTGCCATTCGCCAGGCCCGCCTTTACCAAGCAACCCAGGCCCAGCTCCGGCAACTGCAGCAGCTTAACGAGCTCAAAGAAGAGTTTCTCAGCATGGTCTCCCACGAGCTGCGCACCCCCCTGACCAGCATGAAAATGGCTCTGAAAATGCTGGAGGTGCACGGCCTTTCTGAGGCACAGATCCCTTATTTCAACATCCTCAAGCAGGAGTGGCAAAAAGAGCTGGACTTGGTCAACGACCTGCTGGATCTGCAGCGGCTGGAGGCCGGCAGCCGCGCTTTGGAGATTGTCCGCTTTGAGGTGCAAGGGTGGCTAGAGAAGCTGTTGCAGACCTTTATCCTTCGCTTTCAAGAGCGCCAGCTCGCCTTTGTCCCCCACATCCCCTCTGAACCCGTCTTTTTCAGCAGCGATGTGGGGCTGCTCACGCGCATCCTAAGCGAATTGCTGACCAACGCCGCCAAATACACCCCCACCGGCCAGCAGGTTTATCTGGAAGTAGCAGTCGTTCGCGCCAGCAGTGCGGAGCACTTGGCTTCTCAGCTCCACTTGCGCGTTCTCAACACCGGCGTGGAGATTCCGCCGGAGCACCTGCCGCAGATTTTCGAGAAGTTCTATCGGGTTCCGCAACTGGATTGGGCCCACCAGGGAGGCACCGGCTTGGGCTTGCCGCTGGCGAAAAAAGCGGTGAAACTGCTGCGAGGCAATCTGCGGGTGGAAAGCCGCGAGAACCGCACTCTGTTTGAGGTCAGCCTGCCCGACCTCTCGACAGATGCCAGTTTCGGCAATTGCTGAAAACGGGTGCCAACTGGCAGGTAACCTCGCGAGGATGAGCGTTTTCAACCTCACAACCAGATCTTGTAGACGAGCGGGATCCCTATTGCGCAGAAGATAGGGCTATATCGACCGGGGCTGGTTTTACCGAAAAAAGCTGCGCCTAGCCAATCTCAGCTTCCACCGGGATCTGGGAAAGAGAGAAGGCGACCTTTTGTTGCTCCACCAAGCGGTCGAATTCTCGCTCGAAAGTAACCAAGGCCCGGTTGGTTTTGCCCCCCAAGTAGAGCCCCGTCTCCGTTTGCAAAGCCCAGATTTGGCTGTAGCTGAAGTAGCTCATCACCACCCCCACCATCAACAGGCCAAATCCGAGATACACCGCAGGGATCCCCGGATCCGACTTAATTTGCAGTCCGGTAGCGCCGATCACCTCATCCAGATGCAGAGTGAGCGGGTTGGGGAAGCGTTGGGGAGCGATTTCGTCGAGGGCCAAGCTCATGCCTTGGCGCAGGGATCCCATCCATTGCCCTTCAGTGTCGTAGAGCAGGGCTGTCCCCTGCAGATCCGGCAGCAGCAGCGTGAGGCCCTGGCTCATGTCCGGCTGGGTGGGCACAAAAGCGCCCCAGAGTTTGTTGCCTGCCTCGGTGCGCACCGGCACCACCGGGATTTGAAAAGTGGGGCTGTTGTTGATGCGGATGCGGATGCTGTCGATGCTCCAATCGGCTTGGTAAAGGGTCACACCCCGGTAGGAGAGAGGATGGTTGACGGAAATGGTCTGACGTTTGACCTCCTGACCCTGATCCAAGATCGAGAGGTCGGAATAAAACTGCTTGACACGGCCATCGGGAGCGTAGTCAATCCAGAAGCGATTGGCCCGAATTTGCCAGGTAGGCAAGTGAGCACGAGCCAGATCTCCCGCTCCGGTCAAGTGTTGAATGGAAGCCACGCTGCCGCTGGGAATGAGTTCTTGGGCCTTGAAGCCGCTAATGCTGCCCCAAATCGCCCCCAGCAAGATCAGCAGCATACTGACATGCACCAAGATGGGGCCGATCCTGCCGATTAACCCCTTGCGGGCGTAGAGGTAATGGCCCTCCTGAAACACCAGATAGCCCTGTCGACGCAACTGCTGCGGCAGCCCTTGTAAGGATTGTTGGGGCAGATAAGTCCAAAAGGGCAGGCGCTGAAAAGACTGCGGACGGGTGAGATAGCTCCAACGGCGAGCCACCTTGAGCATTGGCCACTGGCGCGTAAAGGAACAGGCGATAAGGCTGCTGCCGAACAGGATCAAAATGGCCAGAAACCAAGGGGTGCGGTAGACGTGATCCAATCCCAAGCTCAGGATCACCCGCCAGGTGAGAAAGCCAAACAGGGCCGGATGCTCTGGATAGTGGGCTTGATAAAAAGCCGCTGTTTCCTCTTGCTCGATCACCGTGCCGGTGGCGCTCAAGACCGCAATTGCCAACAAAAGGCCAATGGCCAGGCGCAGATCCGCCAGCAGCGGCAGCAGCTCATGACGAAAGTACCGCCGCAGCGAGGAAACCCAGCGGGCAAGCGGGAGAGAGTATATGACCATGAGAAGTTTGTCGGCTTAAGATTCAGATCGCTGCTCTTGCCAGGCAAGGTGCAGTCCCCAACAGGGTGCTGTAGGTGTAGCCCCATCTTAGCCTGCAGCAGCAGGGATCCCTTAGGCCCAAGCCGACAAGATTGTTACGCTGCCGAACCCCACCAACACCACCCCACTGGCGTAGGTGAGCCAGCCCGACCAGCGCCGCAAGGCCAACAGTTGCTTCACCGCTCCGGTAAACACCCCCGCCAGGAGCAGGGGAAAGGCCAACCCCAGCCCGTAAGCCAGCAACAGCCCACCCCCTACCCATGGCTGCCCTGTGGTGGAAACCCAAGCCAGCAAAGCCACCAAAACCGGCGTACTGCAGGGAGAGGCCACCAGGCCAAAGGTTAACCCCAGCAACACTGCCCGACCCAGCCTGGGCCATTCTCCGGGAATCTCGAGGCGGTTAAACCCATCGGGAAAACGCAGGGGGATCACCTCTAACAAGTTCAGCCCCATCAAAATAGCAATTCCCCCCACCACAACAGGCCCGAAGGATCCGGTTTGTCCGTAAACGCGACCCAGCAAAGCTGCCGACAAACCCAGCAGGGTCAGGGTAAAAGCCACCCCAGCCGCAAAACCCAAAGATTGAGCCCAAACTTGCCGCCGCCCTTCCCCAGCCGTTTCCTCAGAAGCGGGGGTGTAGCCGCCGATGTAGCCGATGGTCACCGGCAGCATAGACAACGTGCAGGGGGAAAGACTGGTGAGCAAGCCGGCCAAGCCCACCACCAACAGACTGACGGGAGAAAGGTGCTGCAGTTGAAACTGCACCAGCTCAGTTGCCCATTGTTCTAGGTGGTAAAGCCAGAGCTGAGCCGCATTCAACATAAGCTCAATCTGTCAACATAAGCCCAAGGTAGCATGAAGGATCCCCGAGCCCGTTCAAGATATCTTTGCTATCCATTCCCACCGCCCAGGTTGTGGAGAATTTCGCGAGGATGGTTGACCGGGAACTGCTGCCATTCCTGTTGAGCTCGTTGCAGCACCCGGAGCAATTCGTCCCACTTTTCGCCATCGATCAACCGCTCTATCTGTCGTAACTGGGCTTGGTAGCTGTGCAGGGCAGTCAGCAGCGCCTGTCGGTTGTGGCGGGCCATCTCCAAACCCAATTGCGGGATCCCTCCGCCAACACGGCTGGTATCGCGAAATCCGCTGCTGGCCAAAGTGCGGGCCAATTCCAGAATCGCGGGATCCCCTTCTTGGCTAACCGCTGCGATCAAACTGGCGCTGACCATAACTGGCAAATGGCTGATCCAGGCCACCGCTCGGTCATGGCGGGCGGGATCCGTGAGGACAGCTTCTGCGCCAACAGCAGCAATCAGTTCTTTCACCGCATCGAGAGCCTGAGGTTGGGTCTCGGCGATGGGAGTGAGCACGTAGGGCCGCCCCCGAAACAAGTCAGCTTCTGCCGCTTGGATCCCTTGCAGGCTTTTGCCGGCCATGGGGTGCCCCCCCACAAACCAGGGCCACAATTCGGTTGCCGGAGCAACGATGGGCTGCTTAACCGAGCCGACATCGCTCACCACGGTCTCTGCCGACAAATAAGGCACCAGGGCGGCTAGCGTGGTCAACACCTGCTCCAGAGGGGTACAGATCAGCACCATTTGCGGATCAAAGCGAGCCAACTGGGCCAACTCGGTTCCACAGCCTTGAACAGCGCCCCGTTCCAGAGCCTGTTTGCAGGTGGCCGGGTTGCGGCTTATCCCCCAGACGGGATATCCCTTTTCGGTCAGTTTGAGGGCCAGGGATCCGCCAATCAACCCCAACCCGACAATGGCAATGCGCATAGTATCTCAGTAAGCCAGTGAAACTCCTTTTTGGACACCACCAACAACCGCTTCCAGGTGTAGTAGGAGGCTGCTCCCGTAGCTCAGCGATACTCGCCACCGGCGGGCAAGCCTAGTTCCTTCCGAAGCTCCCGCCGCAGCAGCTAAATTCTCGGCCAGGGACTGTCCACTTGTCCATTTTTAAGTCAATATAGGGGTAACATCCGGGCTTGCTTGCCCTGCGGATTCGTGGTAGCCAAACTGGCCTCCGACAGGAAAAACAAGGGCAGGCCTTGGATGTATTGGCAGGAGCTCGGCCCGCTGTGGACTGCTGTTGCGCCGAAGGGATCCCAGCCTTTCGTGCCGGCTCAGCGCAGTTCTTCTTCGCTTACTCAAGAGCAGGTGTCCCTCTTCTCAGCGATTCTCCAGAACTGTACCCATCGAGCCACTTTCACAGCGGGCTCGGCTTTTGGCCTGCGAGTTCCCGCTTTAACCCCCGTTGGGGAGCACTCTGTCGTTTAGGAGATTCTATGCCTAGTGAACCCAAAACCCGCAAGAGCCGTGAAAGCACTAACCCGCGCCCGCGCGACCGTCGTCGTGAATCGGCCAAAGGGAGCAAAGGGGCAGTTTCAGCCACCCATCTCTCCTTGCCGAAGTTAATTCAAGAGAATGCGGTGCTCCAATCTCGCAGCCAGTTGTTGTTGATGTACAGTGACTTCCAAACCGAAATGCCCAACGATGGCAAAACCGGTGTGGGCACCTGGCTACAGTCTCGACTCAAGGAGCACGGCATGCCCAGCCTGCTGCGTTTTGGCCCCCGCTCCCGCCCCCAGGTTTTCCGCCGCGATGAATTTTCCGAGTGGATTACGCTGGCTCTGGCCTCTGTTAACCCCAACAGCGATACTGCCCCCCAAGAGCACCTGAGCTAGGCCGGAAGGGGAAGTTGAGCGGTAGAAGCAGAGGTTGTCGGCCCAGGGATCCCGCCACGCCCGTTGAGGGAAGAGGGTGAACTGGGCTTTTCTGTATCCGGCAATAGCAGGTCGCGGATGAGGCGGGCTGCCGAGCGTTGCAACCAGCGGGAGGCCAATTGACGGCCCAGTTGTTGAGCTTCCGGTTTGGCAGCCACCTTGGCAACAATCGGCAGAAGCTGCAGCGGCTGAAAGCTTGGGTTGCTGCTGAGGAGTTCCCACAGACGCTGCAAATGAGCCAAGCCATCTGAGCCGCCCTGGGATCCCGAGCTGGAGAAGAGCACATCCACTAGGCGCTCCCGCAGGAAAGCGCCCCGCTCAGAAAAGATAAAATCAACGGCCTTTTCCAGGGATCCCTGCAGGTCAAAATCCTCGCTGTTGACGGCGTTGCGCAGCAGGTTCTCCAGGCGGTTCCAGCGAAATTGCCCCTGGTTAAACAGCAGCTCCCGCAGAGATACGCGCAGCTCCGGGGCCGGGTCGGTGAGCAGGCGCTGAGCCACGTAGGGATAGGCCACGCTCAACACCTTAAAGTTGGGATCCAGGCCGATGGCGATCCCTTCTAGGGTAAGCAAAGAGCGGATGATCAGAGCGTAGTAGGCAGGGACTCGAAACGGAAAATCGTACATCACCCCCGAGAGCCGATCGGTGATGCTCTTGAAATTCAGTTCGGAGACCGATTTGCCCATCGCTTCGGCGAAGACAGCTTCCAGAGCAGGGATGATGGGAGTCAGGTCGGTATCTGGATCCAGGAACTCCAAGTCCACGTAGTCTTGGGCCAGCCCGGCAAAGTCTCGGTTTACCAAATGCACAATCGCCTTGATCAGGCCGTAGCGCTGATGGGGCGCGATGGTGCTCATCATGCCGAAATCGATATAGGCCAGCCGCCCGTCGTACATGGCCAAGAGGTTGCCCGGGTGGGGATCGGCGTGGAAAAAGCCATTTTCCAAAAGCTGCTTGAGGGAGCAATTGACACCGATCTCGATCAAGTGCCGTCCATCCAGCCCCGCAGCAGCGATTTTGTCAACCTGAGTCAGCTTGATGCCATCAATCCACTCCATCGTCAGCACCTTGGTGCGGGTGTACTCCCAGTAAATTTTGGGAGCGTAGATGGAGGGGTGACGGTACAGCGCCAGGAACCGCTCGGCATTGCGGCCCTCCTGCGTGTAGTCCATTTCTTCGTAGAGGCGCCCGGCAAACTCATCGACGATGCCCACCAGGTCACTGCGGATGCGGCGGAAAGTGCGTTTGGCCCAGGCGGCCAGGCTGCGGACAATATACATGTCGAGAGAGATGCGCCCAATCAAGTCGGGCCGCTGCACCTTGACGGCGACTTTCTCCCCGCTGTGCAAGTAGGCCTGGTACACTTGCCCCAAGCTGGCGGCGGCAATCGGCTCGGGGCTGATTTCTCGAAAGATTTTGTCTACGGGTTTGCCGATTTCCGACTCGATGAGGGCAAAAGCGATGGCATTGTCAAAGGGGGGCAGCTCATCCTGCAGTTTGGCCAGTTCCTCCAGAAACAGGGGCGAAACCAGATCGGGACGGGTGGAGAGGGCTTGGCCGATTTTGATGGCTGTCGGCCCCAATTCCGTGAGGATCTCCCGTAGCCGGGCCGCATGTTTCGGGCGATTCTTCAGTTCTACTCCCCGCCAGCGATCCCAAAACACCCAGGCCAACAAGCCCAAAAAGGGGGTGATCAACTGAAACAGGCGCCGCACCACCAGATCCCAGCGCCCTCGATATTGCTTGGCCAACTGTTCTGGGTCATAACGCAGGCTCAACTCCGGTGCCACTCCCAGATTTGCTGGCGGGATGGTCATAACCGGAGAGTCCGCCGCTGCGGAACCCAAGTTATGCTGCCTCGCTGCTGTTGTCACTACCGGTGTTGACGGTGTTGCGCCCATAGATGCCCCAACGGATTCCGTAACACATCTTAACTTGCTGGCTCAGCCTGGCGACTCTTGGAGGCGGCCACCGGCCTGCTCGATTGGGCTTGAAAAGGCCGGCCAAACCTTCAGAAAAGGATCTTCATCCTCTCCCGGAGAAGGTGACAGCAGCCCACCTACGGGGATCCCCGCCAAACCTAAAATGGGAAAACCGCGATCTCTGCCTCTGTGTCTGGATCTCCCCCTCTACGGCCTGCCGAGCCGAGTGTGACCGGATTTGCAGCCCTTAAGGCGCGCCACGTGCTGTTGGCCTTCTTGGTGATCAACCTGGGGGTAGGCTTGGGAGCCATCGCCTTGGCCCAGCTGTTTCATCTCCCATCTGACGATCCTCTGCTGGCCGACTTTGTCTATTGCGCTACATTTGTCCTCACCTGTATCTGGAGCTGGCGACGGGGGCAGCAAGCCCATCTGCAGATGAGACGGCTGTGGGGCAACTGGCGGGCTGCTATTCCTTGGGGATCCCTGCTGTGGGTGGTGCCGGCTTTGGTAGTGCTCTCCATCGGCACAACTTTACTGATGATCTACCTGATATCTTGGCTTGCACCAGAGCTGGCGGAGTCGATGCTGCACTCACTGGGGGAAGAGGATAGGGAAACGGCCTGGCCGCAGATGTATCAGGGGTTGCGCTGGCTCTCGATTGGGGTGGTGGCCCCCATAACGGAGGAGTGGCTGTTTCGCGGCATCTTGCTACACCGCTGGGGCCTCAAGTGGGGCCTCTCCAGAGGTCTGCTGGCTTCTTCTGGGGTATTTGGCCTGCTGCACCCCAACCCCGTCGGGTTGACGGTGTTCGGCCTGGTGATGGGCCTGTTCTACCTGCAGACCCGCTCCCTGACCTTGCCTGTCTTGGCTCATGCCTTGAACAATCTCTTGGCTTTAGCGCTGGGATCCCTAGGAGGGGGAAGGATGGAACCAGCTGATCCAGTCGGGGCTTTCCACCTCTACTTTGGCCTGTTCTGTCTGGGGATAGCTGGGTTCATTTTGGTTCCCTTCGTCCGCTTCCATTGGCCGGAGCGTGGGGCTTGCTTGCCCTATTTCCTGAACCGCTGAGTATTGACTTCCTCACACTTTCCCTCCTGTCTGACGGACTTGTCTGACAGAAGAGCGCTGCCGTGGGATCCCCATGGGAAGTAGCGGAGGTTTGACTGATAAGGAATGCAAAGAAAACGCCAAAAACTGTCACTCGATCTCGGGAAAAAGCTGTGTGGATGGGGATATCCTGAAATAGGCAGCAACAGATTCCAGTGCAAAGTTTAGCTGTGGCTCGCTGGCCGATGGGGTAGTCGTTGGGCCGGGGGTCAGCCCAGAGGGTCAACATGGAAAGGCGGTCTTTTCTGCAAAAACTCCTCCTGGTTGCTGCCGGTCTTGGCCTATCCCCTGGCTGGTTGAGGGGCCGGGCTGAGCGATATGGGCAAGCTTTGGCGGCTGGCTCCCGCAAGCTGGCTGTTCTCATCGGTATTAACCGCTACCTTGGCGAGGGATCCGCGCTACAAGGGTGTTTGACAGATGTGGAGTTGCAGCGGGAGCTACTCCTCTATCGCTTTGGTTTTGACCCGGCAGACATTCTCACCCTTACCGATGGGGCAGCCACGCCGGCTGGGATCCAATCGGCCTTTGCAGAGCACTTGGGGGGTCAAGGTCACACGGCTGAAACGGTAGTGGTGCAGTTTAGCGGCTATGGCCAGTGGCGGCTGGGATCCGCGCCCAACTGTTGGCAGCCGGTGCTGCTGTTGTCTGGCTCTGAGGGAGTGGCAGCAATGGAGCTAGACAGCTTTTTCCGGCTTTTGGAAGGCTTGGGCACTGCCCAGATCACCACCCTTCTGGACTGTGGCTTTACCTATGTCTCGCCGTCGGTGCGAGGCAACTTGCAACTGCGTTCCCGTCCCCCAGCCGCGATCTCGGACTCCAAGGACTCCGTCCCGCTGGCGCGATCGGAGCCGCAGCGGGTTTGGCCGTCTCCGCCCAAGGGCTTGCTGATTTCGGCCACCACCCCGCAAGACTTGGCAGCAGAAGCCGCTTGGCCAGGATTCTATGCTGGGGTACTCACCTATCTGCTGACGCAGTACCTGTGGGAAACCACGCCTGCCACTCGTCTGCTGGCGGCCTTTAACCAGGTGGTCAGCCGGCGGGAGCTGGGCCTCTTCGCCTGCCAACGCCCCACCTTGGAAGGCAAAGACACTGCTCGACACATCCACCCCTATTTTCTCATGCCCACACCGGCAGGGGTCAGCGGGGTAGTTCAAGAAGTGAAGGGAAATCGGGCTCAGGTGTGGTTAGGCGGGATCCCATCGGCGGCCCTGTGTGGTTTGCAGCCGGGTACTCTTTTGGTTCCCATTCCCGCCGATCCTTCCGCCTCTTCGCCGACGCCGCTGCTCATGCGTTCTCGCAGTGGGCTGTTGGCTCAGGTTCAGATGGCCAGTCCGGAAGGGCAGCTTCCCCCTGTGGGCACACCTTTGCGGGAGCAGCTGCGCGGCCTCTCCAGCACGCTCAAGCTTTTGGTTGGCCTAGAGGAGAACCTGGGCCGCATTGAAAAGGTGGATCTGACCAATGCCATTGCCGGCTACAGCTGGATGGAAACGGCCAACCCCCGCGAGCGACAGGTGGACTGTTTGTTGGGCCGCATCACCCCGGAAATGGCCACTGCTTTTAGGACTCCGTCCCGCTGCCGCGAACGGTCGGATACCCTGCTCAAACCCCTGGAAGTGAACAGCTACAGCCTGTTCTGGCCGGGGCGAGAATTGCTCCTGAATTCCTGTGGCCCAGCAGGAGAGGCTGCGGCAATGGCCGTCCAGCGGTTAGCTCCCCGTCTTGCCCATCTGCTGGCTGCCAAACGTTTGCGCACCACTCTCAATGCGGTTTCCTCTTCCTTGGCGGTGGTGGCGGAGTTGGCTGTCAAAGGTAGAGCTGCCAATCGCGCCAGCGGGACGGAGTCCTTAGCTCCCTCGTTGGCGGCACGCCTTGTCCAGTCCGCAACTTCCGCTCCTGCTGAGGTGGGTATGCAGCGGTTTACGCGAGGGGATCCCTTGCATCTCACCCTTCGCAACAACAGCGAGCAGGATCTCTACGGCTACCTGTTGCTGATCGATCCGACCGGACAACTGCACCTGCTGGCCCCCCTGCCTCAGGACAACTTCACCACACCTCTTCGCTTGGAAGCCAAGAGCAGTTTAACTTTGCCACCCTTGCCGGAGGTCGATGGCGAGCTGCGCTCTGCTGTGAGCTCTGACTTGCTCACCTGTCATGCCCAAGGGCTGACGGAGCTGTTGTTTGTGGCCAGCACTCGCCCCCTGTCCGCCAGCTTGGAAGCCCTCAAAGCCATGGCCCGCAAACTGGGGGTAGCCCGTTCGCCGATGTTGCTCAATGGGCCGCTGGAATGGACGCAAACGCTCCTCGAGGAGTTGACTCAGCGTGCCTCCGATCGCGCCAGCGGGACGGAGTCCTTAGGGGATCCCGACTTGCGTTGGCTGGATCCCGCCCAATCCATCACCCTTTCCCTTACCTATTTGCTGGTTTAGCTCAGCAGCAGGGCAAACAAGCCACAGAGGGCAATACCATCGAAAACCCCGGCCCCGCCAATGCTGAGAATGCCTGAGCAATTGCGCCGCAACACCTCCGGCAAGTGCAGGAGATCCGCCCCTATAAGGGTACCCAAAACCCCGCCGGCAAAGGCCACCGCTGGCGCCTGATCCCCTGCCCAAAACAGAGCGGCTAAGGCTGCCGTAGCCGGGGCAATCAAGGGGTTCATTTGAATGCCGATCCCCGGCACCACGTGGGAAGCATAGTAGCTGACCAAGGTTACCAGCGCCGTTACCGCCAGGATCAGCACGCTATCGGCCCGCCCAAATTGGTATAGGGCCAAGAGCACCGGGATCAGCCCCCCGCCCACGTTTAAGGCAATCACCGTCTCCTGGGAAAGCTTGGTCAAAGGGATCCCCCAAAACTGCCGCATCCACAAGCTAGCTAGGTCTTCTACCAGCGTCACCTCGCATTTCACTCGATAGAGGGGAATATTGACCGAGCTGCCCACCAGGATGGCCAGCAGCAGTAACAGCGCTCCCTCCCGCGAGAACCCCAGCTTTCCCACCGCCAGCGCCACCACATCCACTGCCAGCCCCAGCCAGAGGAAAGGCAGCAGCAACACCAGCATGAAAAACAACAGCAGCGAGACCGGCAGGTAGAACATGGCAGGGATCCCAACTTTTCTTCAGCCTATCAGGACTCGGTTCAACTTTTCTCAGCTGCGTGCCCCCTGAGAAAGTAAGGACTCCGTCCCGCTGGCGCGATAGGTTTGCAACTAAACTTTATTCGTTTCAGGATCTCAAAGGCCAAAAATGAGGTTGCGAATATCCCGATCGCGTTAGCGGGACGGAGTCCTTGAAATATTGCGGCCAGCCCTCCAGTCGCCAGGAGTTTTAGCCATAACGATTTGATAGCGCGGATCTCCATAAAACCGAATTTTGATGTGATTAGATTCTTCAACAGTCTCGAAGCAAAGGTCGCGCAGATACTGTTCAGTATGAATGTTCCACTTGCGGTAGTCTCTGAAGATGTAGCCCTACGGGACAGGCCGGCAGAGGTGCTGCAGATCCTGGGCTAGGCAGCCTGGCTGGCCCGCTACTACGGGAATGGGGGGATGCCTGCTGGCGAGACTCCGCCACACCAGGGATCCCAGCCCAACAGCCACTCTGGTCGCAGGGACGCCGTTCCCCAAGGCGCGGCAAACGAGCCCCAGCAGGACAGACCACAGCAAAACAACCAATACCCACAAGACTAGACCCAACAGCGGGCCCGCCAAGCCTGCTTCCAGATTGGTCAAAAACTGAAGGCCACCATCACCAACATCAAGGGCAACGAAGTTACTTTCCAGATTTCGGGCCCCGACATCAAGCTCACCCCAAGGGAACCCTCCCTCTCGGTGGAGCAAGAGGTAGAGGTGAAGGTTCTGGGCCTTAGAGAAGATAAAGGACTCCGTCCCGCTGGCGCGATGGGACTCCGTCCCGCTGGCGCGATGGGACTCCGTCCCGCTGGCGCGATCAGAGAAGATAGCAGAATCGGCAAAGTCCAGCTGCTCTGGGCGCAAAGCAAGACAGAGCTCTCGAAAAATTTGAGTTAACCGCCTATCATGCAGACCATCATCATGACTGTGGGCACCTCCTTGCTCACCAACCTTGACAAAGATCTGCAGCCGCAGCGCCCCTGGGTGGGACAAAAAACCATCGGGGATCCGGAGCAAGCGCTGGCCTGGATGAAAAGAACCGATCTGGAGCTGATCAGCGCCGATCGCGCCAGCGGGACGGAGTCCTTAACCAACACCTACTACCGCCTGGATCCCACCCCCGGCGATGCTTTGGTTCTGCTGCACTCCGCAATGGGCTGGAGTGTGCCCGGATTTTGAAGCTCTTCTTTGAAAGAGAACTGGGCCAACAACAGGTTTCTCTGGTGCCCCTTCCCGGCATCGACTACGAGCTAGAGGGATCCTCTCTGGAGCGGATGGCCGAGCTGTTGAAACAGTTGGCAGAGAGCGCCAAGGGGATCGTCACCTTTGCCGCCACCGGTGGGTTCAAAGCCCAAGCCATGATCATGGCTGTGGTGGGCAGCCAATTGGGGATCCCAGTTTGCTACATCCATGAGCAATACAAGTCTTTGGTCTACCTGCCCTACCTACAGCCGGAAGTTCAGCCCCGGATCCCTCGGGCAGGTCTTCCCGATCGCGCCAGCGGGACGGAGTCCTATCGCGCCAGCGGGACGGAGTCCTTTTCAGGCCGACCTCGCTCCGAAGTCATCCAGCTGCAGGTCGACAGCAGCCACCACCGTCCTCGCAGCTGGGTCAAGGTGGAAAAACTCCTGCGAGACATTCCCTGGGTGGATCTGGTCCGCTACGACCCGCACGCTTACTCTGCCCCCAAAAACAGCGTCAAAGCTGCAAACCGCAAAACAGAGGACGGCCGCCACATCTTGTGGATCCATCTCCACCAGAGCCAGGACACCCACCTTGCTGTCAGGGTAGAGACCACCGGTTACACCCCTGAGCACCTGGAGCAGGCCGCCGCTGAGTTGCGGGAGCGCTTGGGTCGTCTGGTGTGAGTTTCCCCCAGGGAAGGAACAGGCCAAGATCCACCCCCGGCCTTTCGCGAGGTGAGCGCGGGGCATTTTGTGGCTTGTCACCTGGTGCCCTAGGTAGCCCTCAAGGGATCCCGGCCACGCCGGTTTGGCGGGCAGCCTGGATTACCGCAGCGGCCACCTGAGGAACCACCCGCCCGTCGAAGACCGAGGGGATGATCCACTGGGGATCCAAATCCTCAGGTGGGATCAAAGCCGCAATGGCCTGAGCGGCAGCCAGGCACATCTCGGTGTTGATCTGCTTGGCGCGGCAATCGAGCGCTCCCCGAAACACGCCGGGAAAGGCCAGCACGTTGTTGATTTGGTTGGGGTAGTCGCTGCGGCCCGTGGCCATCACTGCCACCCGATTGCCCACCAGCTCCGGCTGGATCTCGGGCACCGGGTTGGCCAGGGCAAAGACGATGGGATCCGGTGCCATTTTTTCTACCATCTCCACTGTCAGGGCATTGGCCACGCTCACCCCAATAAACACATCCGCTCCCACCAAGGCTTCCGCCAGGGATCCCTTCTCCTCGACGGCAATGGCCGCCTTCTCGGGGGTGAGATCGGAACGGGAGCGGCTGAGGATCCCTTGGCGGTCGCAGACCAGGATGTGGGCTGCCCCGGCCCGCCGCAGCAGTTGCGTCACGGCAATGCCGGCTGCCCCGGCCCCGTTGAGGACAATGCGCACCTCGTCTAGGCTCTTTTTCACCACTTTCAGGGCATTCAGCAGCGCCGCCAGCACCACAATGGCGGTGCCGTGCTGATCGTCGTGAAACACCGGCAGGTTGAGGCGGGCCTTGAGCTGAGACTCAATGGCAAAGCAGCGAGGGGCGCTGATGTCTTCCAGGTTAAAGCCGCCAAATCCCGGCGCCAGGCGCACCACCGTCTCTACAATTTCCCCCACCTCCTGAGTGGCCAGGCACAGAGGAAAGGCATCGATATCGGCAAAGCGCTTGAACAGCGCCGCCTTCCCCTCCATCACCGGCAAAGCTGCCTCCGGGCCGACATTCCCCAAGCCCAGCACCGCACTGCCATCGGTTACAATGCCTACACTGTTGCCCTTGATGGTGTACTCATAGACCGCGGCGGGGTTGGCAGCAATTTCTAGGGAAACCCGCCCCACCCCCGGCGTGTAGGCCATGGCCAGATCGGCGGCGCTCTCCAGGGGGCTTTTGGCCACCACCTGCAGCTTTCCCCCGCGGTGCAGCTCAAAGGTGCGGTCCACCGCCCGCTCCACCTTCACATTGGCCAAGGAGGCAACGGCGGCGTAAATTTGCTGAGCATGCTCGCTGCTGACGGCATCTACACAGATTTCTCGCACCGTTTCTGCTGCCGATTGGTGGATGAGATCGATCTGGCTGAGGCTGCCTCCCACTTCCGCAATGGCCTGGGTGACGCGGGCTAGGGCTCCCGGCTGGTTGAGCAGGCGAATGCGCAGGGCAATGCTATAGCTAGAGCTGGGGGTAAGTTTTGTCATAGCTCCCTATGGTAGACGAAAAATCCGCTTCCGACTTGCACACCCTGGCCAACTGGCTGGAGGGCTACTACAGCAACCGCACCCAGGCGATGGCAGAGCCGGTGTGGTTTGTGCCGGTCAGCCTTTGGTACGTGCGCCTTCCCCACCTGTTCTCGGAGGGGATCGGCTTTTTTACCGAGCAATTTAACCAGCACACGCCGGGCCAGTTTTATCGCAGCCGGGTGCTCCAGGTATTGGGGGATCCCTTGCGGATCGAGAACTACAAATTGCGGGATCAAGCAGCTTGGGCAGGTGCCTCTCAGGATCCGCAGCGCTTGGCGCAGCTCTCCTTGGCCGACCTGGAGCATTTGCCCGGTTGTCGCATTTTGGTGGAAAAGCGCCCAGACTGCTACCACGGCGAAATGCTGCCAGGTGGAGAATGTCGTCTGAACCCCGGGGATAGCACCTATATCCACATCGAGTTCGACCTCACCCCCAGCGAATTCATCACCTGGGATCGGGGCTTTGACGCCGCCACTGGCCAACAAACCTGGGGATCCCGCGCCGGACCCTACCGTTACCAAAAAGGGATCCCACCGGCTCCTCTTCAGGTCTGAACCTTCAAAACAGGAAGGGAAACAGATCTCGAAATCCTTTGCGCAGCCTGAGCAAAAAGATCAGCCGTTCCACCTCGGGGGAGACGGATCCGGTTTCGGGCCGAGCTGCCAAGGCTTCCTGGAGTTCCAGAGCCTCGGCGGCGGCGAGGGGCTGATTATCGACCGGAGAGCGAGCCCGCAAGTCGGGCTGGGCCCGCAACACCTCTTCCGGGATCTCATCGGCAGGGGGCAGTGCCCAAGCTTCCGGCCAAAGCAGCAGCAGACCCGCGCAGCAGCCCAGTCCTGCACTCCAGAGCCGTTGGCCCATCCGACCGGTTCTCCTAGCGTTGTCCACTGAACTCCACCCCTTGAAGGGATCCCTCCCAACCTTTCCCAACCCCTCGACCTGTTGCTGGGGGAAAGGGGGGGATCCCTTTAGCTGGCCATGGCTTCCGAGCGCTCTTGGATCACCCGATCCACGATGCCGTAAGCCTGAGCTTCCGTGGCCGAGAGGTAAAAGTCTCGCTCCACATCCCGCTCGATTTTCTCCAGCGGTTGGCCGGTGGTTTGCGCCAAGATCTCGTTCATGCGTCGTTTGACTCGCAGAGTTTCGCGGGCGCGAATTTCAATGTCGCTGGCTTGGCCTTGGATCGTGCCCAGCGAAGGCTGGTGCAGCATGATGCGGGAGTGGGGCAGGGCAAACCGTTTTCCCTTAGTGCCAGCAGCCAACAAAAAGGCTCCCATTGAAGCTGCTTGGCCCACGCAAACCGTAACGATATCTGGCTTGATGTGGTTCATGGTGTCGTAGATGGCCATGCCCGCCGTCACAGAGCCACCGGGAGAATTGATGTACATCACAATGTCCTTTTGCGGATCCTGCGAGTTGAGGTAGAGCATCACCCCCACGATGGTATTGGCCAAGCTATCGTCAATGGGCTCGCCGATAAACAAAATCCGCTCTTGGTACAGGCGATCGTCAAGGCTAATCCACTGGCTATAGGGCTCGCCGGGCAAACGGTAGGGAACCCGAGGCACTCCAATCGGCATAAGTTTCTCCTGGCAAAGTATGAAACACAGAACGACGCGCTTGTAAGATATCTTCCGCGCTCAAATCCAGCTGGGGCAAAACCGAGGAAACAATGCGTCCAGATCCAGTTTTGACCTCGCCTTCGTATTCTCCGCCAACCCAGCGCACCGCGGAAACGGACTGCTTGGCTGGATCCACAATCCAGTATTCCGGGATCCCACGGGCAGCGTAATCTTTGCGCTTGTCTTGATAATCGTGTTTTTCATTGTCTACTCCGGGGGAAACGACTTCCACCACCAACAGCGGCAGGGGCATGTGCAGGCAAGGATTCCGCAACCGTTTCCCAGCAAGCTCACATAGCGGGATGCAAAGCCATCACCTCTGGATTGCGAAACCGAGCCTTGGCTGCGGGCACTTCGACCTCAACTTGGCCCAAGCTCAGGCGTTGGATGGGCAAAAACTTGAGCAATTCCGCAATCAGAAACAGCTCAATGAGGGTGTTGATGCGCTCCTCGGTTGGCACTTCCCGAATAGACCCGTCTTCAAGTTCAATCCGTCCTCCATAAGGCCAGTCCGTGAGGTGGAGGTACTCCTCCGCCGTTAAAGGCTGTACGGGAACTTGAACCATGGACGGATCCCTCTGCTTCAGTTTTTGGCTGCTGCCAACCTCGGCAAGACTTTGGAACTGGTCAACACCTGATCGATAAGGCCGTAGGCTTTGGCCTCTTCTGGGGTCATGAAAAACAGCCGCTCTGTGTCCTTCTTGATCCGCTCCAGGGGCTGACCCGTGCTGCGGGCCAGTTGCTCCAGCATCATGTTGCGCAAAGTCAGAATCTCGCGGGTGCGAATTTCAATGTCGCTGGCCTGTCCGCGGGTGCCACCGTAGGGTTGATGGAGCACGATGGTGGCATTGGGCAAACTGGCCCGAAATCCCTTGGCCCCTGCAGCCAACAACATGGCCGCCATCCCAATCGCATTGCCGATGCAAATGGTGTGCACAGGCGGCTTGATGTAGTTCATGGTGTCCAAGATGGCAAACGCTGCCGTGTCGTAGTTATAGGTGCCCGTCGAGTTGATGTACATCTTGATCGGCTTCTCCCGATCCTCGTACTGCAAATACAGCAGTTGCTCGATGATCAGCTTGGTGACGTTGGCATTCGACTCTTCCGCAAGGGGCAAGCCCAGGTAGACAATGCGCTCCTGCAACAGCAGCGAAGCCAAATCCGGAGGCGGGGTACGAACCGGAGCGCCGCCATAGTAGTAGTAGGTCGATTGCACCATGCCAGAGATCTCCTACGCCTGGGTCTGTTCAACTGAAAAACACCAGAAAAACAACACTTGAGGACCACAAGGGATCCGCAGCATCCCAACGGATCCCTTGCAGTCTGAGGACCTCTCAAAGCCAGCTTTACTCCGCCCCTTGAGGCAAGAGAACCCGCTCCGGCTCCGTGACCAGCACCTTGGGCTTGCGCTCCTCATCCACATCGATGAGCACCTCCGATCCCTCCCGGACATGCCCAGTCAGGATCTCTTCCGCCAGGATGTCTTCCAGCAGGCGTTGGATGGCGCGGCGCAGCGGGCGTGCCCCGTAGCTGGGGTTATACCCCTCCTCCACCACCAAGTCTTTGAAGCGGTCGCTGACCGTAAGGCGGATTTTCTTCTCCGTCATGCGGTCAAACACTTCCTTGAGCAGGATGTCGGCAATCTGCTTCACCTCATCCTTGGTCAGTTGCCGGAAGACGATGATCTCGTCCACGCGGTTGAGGAACTCCGGACGGAAGTACTGCTTCAGCTCCTCATTCACCAGGTTGCGGATGCGGTTGTAGTTGGCATCCTCGTCGTTGGTGTTGAACTCGAAGCCGAGGCTGCCGCCGCCCTTCTCGATGACCTTCGAGCCGATGTTAGAGGTCATCACGATCAGGGTGTTCTTGAAGTCCACCGTGCGGCCCTTGGCATCGGTCAGGCGGCCATCCTCCAGGATCTGCAACAACAGGTTAAACACATCCGGGTGCGCCTTCTCGATCTCGTCGAAGAGCACCACCGTGTAGGGGCGACGGCGTACCGCCTCGGTGAGCTGACCTCCCTCGTTGTAGCCCACATACCCCGGCGGGGATCCGATCAGCTTGCTGACCGTGTGCCGCTCCATGTATTCCGACATGTCGAGGCGGATCATGGCCGACTCGGAGCCGAAGAAGTAGGCTGCCAAAGCCTTGGTCAGCTCGGTTTTGCCCACCCCTGTTGGGCCGGAGAAGATGAAGCTGGCGATGGGGCGGTTGGGATTTTTCAGCCCCACCCGAGCGCGGCGGATGGCCCGGGAGATGGCCCGCACCGCTTCGTCTTGGCCGATGATGCGCTGGTGCAGGGTTTCTTCCATGTTCAGCAGCTTCACTGACTCGCTCTCGGTCAGCTTGGCCACCGGCACCCCCGTCCAGGCGCTGACCACTTGGGCCACGTCCTCTTCGGTTACTTCGGGCATCTCGCTGCGGCTGCTTTCTTCCGCCTTCTTAGCAGCGGCAATGGCGCGGATCTGCTGCTTGATCTCCATCTCCCGATCCCGCAGCTCACCGGCTTTGTCGAAGTTCTGGGCCCGCACCGCAGCGTCTTTCTCCTTGAGCACTCGCCGCAACTCTTGATCCAGCTCCCGGGCCGCCGGGGGCAGTTGAGAGTTGATCAGGCGCACCCGCGAAGCAGCCTCGTCGATCAAATCGATGGCCTTATCCGGCAGGAAGCGGTCGGAGATGTACTGGTCGGCCAGCTTGGCTGCCGCATCCAAGGCGGCATCGGAGATCTTCAGCTTGTGGTGCTGCTCGTAGCGCTCCCGCAGGCCAAACAGGATCTCGATCGTCTCGGAGACCGTCGGCTCGCCCACCATGATGGGCTGGAAGCGGCGCTCCAGAGCAGCATCCCGCTCGATGTGCTTGCGGTACTCATCCAGGGTGGTGGCGCCGATGCACTGCAGCTCGCCGCGGGCCAAAGCAGGCTTGAGGATGTTGGCGGCATCAATCGCCCCTTCCGCAGCCCCGGCCCCGATCAGGGTATGTACCTCGTCGATGACCAGGATGATGTTGCCGGCATTGCGGATCTCATCCATGATTTTCTTGAGGCGCTCTTCAAACTCGCCGCGGTACTTGGTGCCGGCCACCAGCAAGCCAATATCCAGGCTGATCACCCGCTTGTCGGCCAAAATATCGGGCACATCCCCCTGCACGATGCGCTGGGCCAAACCCTCGGCGATGGCGGTTTTGCCCACCCCTGGCTCGCCAATGAGGACGGGGTTGTTCTTGGTGCGGCGGCCCAAGATCTGGATCACCCGCTCGATCTCCCGCGTCCGACCGACCACCGGATCCAGCTTGCCCTCCTGGGCCAGTTGGGTGAGGTTGGAGCCGAATTCGTCCAGGGTGGGCGTTTTGGTGCGGCTGGAGGATCCCCCCCCTGCCGTCACTTCGGCAGTCTCGCCCAACATGCGGATCACCTGGGTGCGCACCTTGGACAGATCCACCCCCAGGTTTTCCAAGACGCGGGCCGCTACTCCCTCCCCTTCTCGGATCAGGCCCAGGAGCAGGTGCTCAGTGCCGATGTAGTTGTGGCCGAGCTGGCGGGCCTCTTCTAGGGAGAGTTCCAGCACTCGCTTGGCGCGGGGAGTGAAAGGGATCTCGACGGCCACAAAACCGGATCCCCGACCGATAATTTTCTCGACTTCAATACGGGCGTCCTTCAAGTTCACTCCCATGGACTTGAGAACTTTGGCGGCGACCCCAGTGCCCTCGCCGATTAACCCCAACAAAATTTGCTCGGTGCCAACGAAATTGTGACCTAACCGTCTGGCTTCTTCTTGGGCCAGCATGATCACCTTGATGGCTTTTTCTGTAAAGCGTTCAAACATGATCCTCGGGCTCCCTACGCCTGCATCAAGGCGGACTTGATAGGGGTAATCCTAGCACAAGTTCTGGCGAAACCAAGGGACGGTAAATACCCCAGACGGAAGCTGTCTGGGGCCAAAACGCGCCTGGAGAGATTTGAACTCCCGACACCGTGGTCCGTAGCCACGTGCTCTAGTCCACTGAGCTACAGGCGCAAAAGGGGCGGGCCAACCACGGTTGACTGTCTGTCCATACTATCTGTCCATAGTTACTCAGATACTATCCAGTACTATCCGGAGACAGAGATGGACATCTATCAATGTGGCTTAGGCATTCTAGCACAAGAGCGTTTTTTGGAAAGTCCAACGGGGGTGTAGATATCCGCCAGCGTTAACATTGCCCTTGCCAAGGTTGCCGGACTTCTCCCCCCACTTCCAGGCCGGCTTGGGGGCTGGTGGCCTTGATCACCGGCGTCCAGACTTGGCCGTTGCGCTGCCAAAGCTGCAGGTGCAGATGTCCTGCCAGGGTATCCCGACAGTTGCGCTGCATCCCTTCTGGGCCAGGGGCGAATACAGTTTGGCCAGGCCGTCCTGTGTGCCCTTCCAGCCGAATACACCAGAGGGCGCTCTCTCCCCGGATTCGCCAGGATCCCCAGGGATCCACTTGCCAGGTCAGATGAGCTTGCCCAGGCCGCCATTCCAAAAAGGGCTGGGATCCCCACCCATGCAGGCTGATCAGGGCCACTTCTTCGGGGCGGGTGAGCACCTGCCGCTCAGCTCCGGCACAGGTGAGGCTGAGACCGGGATGCTGGGGAAAGGCGTTGCACTGGATCCAAAACCAGCGGCGAGGAAAGCTTTGGCCCCAATTTTTTTCGGCGTAGGCGGGAGCCTGCTGAAATGCATAGCGCCTGCCTCTCCACTCCACCCAGCCGGTGGCCAAGCCATGGCTCATGAGGATCTGCCAGCCCGGCTCAAAGATGGGCAGATAAGACCAGGCTCCCATGGTGGCTCGGGGTGGGATCCCATAGGCAAAACGAGGTTGAATGCGGTAGAGCCAGCGAATAGGCTCAGAGCCCAAGGGATCCGGCAAAATCCCCTGATTGAGGTGGGCGGTGTATTGGTAGCCGCTGGCGGTGCGCTGGAAGAAGGTGAAGGGATCCTGAAGGCCGCGACAGCCAGGGTCTGGGATCCCTGAGTGCCCCAAGGCCAGATGGGTTGAGCGGGCCCAAAAGCGGCGGGGATTGGGGAAGGTGCGCCAATGCAACTCCTCCTCCGGCCCCAACACCTGCGCCATGCCCCCGCGCTTGGGATCGATGGCGTACATGAAGGCAAAGCTAATGGGCGGATCCCCGGGCAACGTTACCCGGCTATACCAACCCTCAAAAAACCGCTCTGTGCAGCCATCCCAGTGGTAGCCGGCATGGGGCAGGGATCCCCAATCTGTTGAGTTGTTTTGCCCAGAGCAAGCCGCCGTTGGAGGAAACGCCATTGAGACCTAAGCCATCGCAACAATGATAAACGGAAGTCTATGCTTACCAAAATAATAATTGTATTGTTTCTATATTTATTTGCCCTTAGGATATCAACCAAGCTGAGATTTAAGATTTCTTGAGATTTCACGAAGGAAATCCATGGGTCAGGCGACTTGAACCGGAAAGCTTCCATCTTGCCTTCACATATCCTTTCGATGAGGTGAGCATGACGTCACGTCGTAACTTTTTGCTGTCTGCGGGTGCGGCCACCGTGGGTGGACTCGTGAGTGGCAGCTTAGCACGGGCCAGCACAGGCTACTGGGTTGCCCAGGCCAGCGGCCCAGAAACCCCCAATCTCAGGTTAGGCTTTATACCGATTGTGGAGTCTGCCCCCCTGATCATCGCCAAGGAAAAGGGTTTTTTCGACAAGCATGGCATGACCGGTGTAGAGGTGTTGAAGCAGGCCAGTTGGCCGGCAGCCCGTGACAATGTGGTTATTGGCTCGGCAGGTGGGGGCATTGACGGCGGCATGTGGCAGATGCCGATGCCTCACATGATCCACATCGGCGCCATCACCAACAATCAGCCGGTGCGTATGGCAGTTCTGTGTCAGTTGATCACCCAGGGGAACGGAATTGCCATTGCCGGAATGCACGTTGGCAAGGGCTTGGGGCTGGATATCTCCGGAGCCGCGGATTACATCAAAAATTTCAGCGCCAGCAACGGGCGCAAGTTCAAAGCTGCCTATACCTTCCCCAACGCCAATCAAGATTTTTGGATCCGCTACTGGCTTGCCGCCGGGGGGGTGGATCCGGATCAAGACATTGACCTCCTGACGGTGCCCTCTGCCGAGACGGTGCAGGGGATGCGCAATGGCACCATGGACGCTTTCAGCACTGGGGATCCCTGGCCCTACCGAATTGTGGCGGATGGAATTGGGTTCATCGCGGCCCTTACCCAACAGATTTGGCCCTTTCACCCCGAAGAATACTTGGCCATTCGCGCCGATTGGGTAGAGCAAAACCCCAGGGCCACACAAGCCACTTTGATGGCGGTGATGGAAGCGCAGCAATGGTGTGACGATCCGGCCAACCGCGAAGAATTGGCCCGCATTCTCTCGGGCCGTGCCTACCTGAATGTGCCGGTTGAAGTTCTCACCCCTCCCTTTCAAGGCAACTACGAATTGGGAGACGGCAAGCCAGCTGTTCAAGATTTCAATGCCGGGCCCTTGTACTGGGAAGATGGCCGGGGCAGCGTCTCTTACCCCTACAAGAGCCATGACCTTTGGTTCCTGACGGAATCCTTGCGTTGGGGCTTCCACGCTCGCTTCCTGACCGATCTGGATACTGCCCGTCGTCTGGTGGATGAAGTGAACCGTGAAGATCTCTGGCGTGAGGCCGCCCAGGCACTGGGGGTGAAGAACATCCCCAACAACACCTCGCGGGGAACAGAGCGTTTCTTTGACGGTGTGGTGTTTGACCCACAGGATCCGCAGGCTTACCTGAACAGCCTGAAAATCAAAAGGGTCTAATATCAACCCCGGCCAACACAGACGCATCTCTTGCACAACAGGGATCCTGCCTACCTGCGGGATCCCACGAGGTCGAAAAAAGCTGTGCCGAGCTTTCTGCCCAAACGATGGAAAGTTGATGGATGCTATGAGCCTCGCACTTTTTGAATAACTTTAAATGCCATGTTGAGGATCGGCTATGTTGGCTCTACTTCACGTTCCGCGCGAACTCTTCAGGGATCCTCCTTTTGAGAGGCCGGCCCGGCCTCGCTGGGACAAGCTCATCCTTTCAATAGCCGTAGGAATCCTGAGTTTTCTGATTGTCGTGAGAGTTTTGTTGAGTTTGCAATCCCTGTGTTTGCCCATCCAAAGAAAAGGCAAGGCCAATCCCAGTTCATGCTCTGTTTCCAACACGTTGTAGAACCCTGCGGTTGGAATGTTCTGAGAGCGCGACAACAGAGAACCTTGTAAAACCCTATCCTCTCCAGGAGCTATGACGACGACACTTTCTTCTCCGGCAAAGTCTTCGGCAGCGAAGCTCGATTTGGCGAAGTACCGAGATCAGATTCTCCCCCCTGTGGTGGGTATTGTTGGATTCCTGCTCATCTGGCAGATCTTGGCCAGTGCCAACCTAATTCGGCTGCCGGGGCCCTGGGATGTGTGGATGGATGAGCGCAGCCGATATCTGATCCTGCATCCTTTGTATCGCAACAGCGACCTCGACCAAGGGCTGCTGCGCCAAACCTTGGCCAGCTTACAAAGGGTGGCCATCGGCTATTGCAGTGCCGCTTTGGTGGGCATCACGTTGGGCATTTTGGTGGGAAGCAGTGTGTGGATCAACCGAGCTTTGGATCCCATTTTCCAATTTTTGCGCATGGTAGCTCCCTTGGCTTGGGTGCCCATATCTTTGGCTGCTTTGCAACGCAATGAGCCGGCTGCCCTGTTCGTTATTTTTATTACCTCAATTTGGCCCATTCTCATCAACACGGCTGTGGGGGTGAGACAGATCCCGGAAGACTACATCAACGTCTCCAAAGTGCTCAAGCTCTCCAAAGTGGACTTCTTTTTTAAGGTGTTGCTGCCCTCAGCCCTGCCCTACATGTTCACAGGTCTGCGCATTGGTATTGGCCTATCTTGGCTGGCCATTATTGCCGCAGAGATTGTGATGTCGGGTGTGCCGGGGATCGGCTTTTTCATCTGGGATGCCTACCAGCAGAACTACGTTACGGAGATCATCGTTGCCGTCATCTACATCGGAGCGGTGGGATTGCTTTTGGATCGCCTGATGTCTGTTTTGCAAAACAAGATAGCCAACCAATGATGTGTTGGATGTGTTGTCAGTATGTGGTTGGTTTGAGGCTAGACGGGTGATAGGTTGGGAGGTTTTCTGTGTCTGTATTGGTCAGTGTGGAGCAGGTGGAAAAATCTTTTGCTCTGCCCGGAGGGCAGGAATACCTTGCTCTGAAAGGGATCGATCTGCAAATCCATCGAGGGGAGTTTGTCTCCTTAATCGGCCACTCCGGCTGTGGCAAATCCACCCTGTTAAACATGGTGGCGGGTCTGTCTTTGCCGACAGGGGGGATCGTAGCTTTGGATGGACATACCATTACGGCTCCCGGCCCCGATCGCATGGTGGTGTTTCAGCATTACTCGCTTTTGCCTTGGCTAACGGTTCGGCAAAACATTGCGCTAGCGGTGAATGCCGTTCTTAAAAACCATTCTCCGGCGGAGCGTCAGCAGATCGTGGAAGAGCACATTGATCTGGTGGGCTTGCGCCACGCAGCAGATAAGCTCCCAGCCCAATTGTCCGGGGGTATGAAGCAGCGGGTGGCCATTGCCCGTGCCCTGGCTTTGCGGCCCAAAGTGTTGTTGTTGGATGAGCCATTTGGCGCTTTGGATGCGCTCACGCGCGGGAACTTGCAAGAGCAGTTAATTCGCATCTGTGAAGAACATCAGATGACCACTCTCATGGTCACCCACGATGTGGACGAAGCGGTTCTTCTGTCAGATCGTGTGGTCATGCTCACCAATGGGCCGGGATCCCGAATTGGGAACATTTTAACCATTGACATTCCTCGGCCCCGCCGTCGGCTGGAGGTGGTCAACCATCCCAGCTACTACAGCTACCGCAGCGAGATCATCTACTTTTTGAACCAACAAAAACGCATCAAGCAATGGCGTGCTCGCCGCAGCACTGTGGTGGCCAGGCATGGCTTGGAAAAGATCAACTTGGAGATCGGCTTTGTGCCCCTCACTGCCTGCGCTCCGTTGGCTGTAGCTAAAGAAAAAGGGTTTTTTGCCAAACACGGCTTGGAAGAAGTGAATTTGGTGCGGGAAACCAGTTGGCGAGGGATCCAAGACGGCATTCAGGGAGGTTATCTGGATGCGGCCCAAATGCCCGCCGGTATGCCGGTGTGGATGTCTTTGGGCGGAGGGGATAACCCGCCTCAGCCGGTGGTTACTGCCCTCACCTTGACCCGCAACGGCAATGCCATCACCTTGCATAAGCGGTTCTACGAGCAAGGGATCCACACCCTCAGCCAGTTGAAGGCTTACATTCTGGATAGTCCCAGCCGTCGGCTTACCTTTGGGGTGGTGCATCCCAGCTCTATGCACAATTTGCTGTTGCGCTATTGGCTGGCAGCCGGCGGGATCCACCCGGATCATGACGTGGTGCTGAAAACGCTGCCCCCGGCTCAGATGGTGGCCAACCTGACAGCCGGCAACATCGATGGGTACTGTGTGGGAGAGCCCTGGAATTTGCGGGCAGCCCTGGAGGGCAGTGGCTTTACGGTGGCTACAGATCTGGAGATTTGGCTGGGCCATCCCGGCAAAGTGTTGGGGGTGCGAGAAGATTGGGCCAGGGCCTACCCCAACACCCACATTGCCTTGGTCAAAGCGCTGTTGGAAGCCTGCCGCTACTGTGAAGACCCGGCCCATCACGACGAGATTCGCGAGCTGCTCAGCCGCCGCGCCTACCTGAGCACCGACCCATCCTACATTCATCTGGGGGATCCCCAGCGCCTGATCTGTGACTTGGACAGGCCGATGCGGGAATATGCCCACCACCGCTTCTTTCTGGGAGCCGGCAACCGTCCCAGCCGCACCGAGCATCTGTGGATGATGACCCAAATGGCCCGCTGGGGGGATCTGCCCTTCCCCCGCAACTGGGTGGAGATCGTGGAGCGGGTATGTCAGGTGGGGGTGTTCAGCACGGCAGCCCGCGAGCTGGGACTGGATGTCTCCTACCAAAGGCAGCCCATTCAGTTGTTCGATGGGATCCCCTTTAATGGTGAGGATCCCCTGGCCTACCTCAACAGTTTGGCGATTAAGCACGATATTTATGTAGCCGAGGTTGCCTTAGATCGTCGTCCTGTGTTGCTCTAGATACCCACTTGGGCGCCCTTGCAAAAGCACATTCCCCGTTGTGAGAAAATCATGAGTTGGAGCACCCTACGATGACTGCCCTCTTGACAACCTCTACCCCAGCGAACGTAGCCGCAGAACCCTACCTAAGCCTTGAGAATGTCAGCAAGACCTACTCAACTCCCAAGGGGGATTATCCCGTCTTGCGAGATATCAACCTCAGTGTGAACGAGGGAGAGTTTGTCTGCTTGGTTGGGCATTCCGGCTGTGGCAAAACCACCCTGCTGAATATGGTTTCCGGATTTGCCCAGCCCACCAGTGGCTCGGTGAAGCTGAAAGGGCAGCCGATTACAGCTCCTGGCCCGGAGCGCATGGTAGTGTTTCAAGGGTATGCCCTGTTGCCTTGGCTCACGGTTTATGAAAATGTTTATTTGGCCGTTCGGTCGGTATTTCCCCAAAAGAGCCAGTCGGAAAAGCATCGAATTGTGGAAGAACATTTGGATTTGGTGGGGCTGGGGGAAGCCGCTCAGAAATATCCCTCGCAAATTTCGGGAGGGATGAAACAGCGGGTAGCCATTGCTCGTGCGTTGGCCATCCGTCCAGAAGTGCTGATTTTGGATGAACCCTTCGGGGCCTTGGATGCCATTACCAAAGAGGAGCTGCAAGAGGAGCTGTTGCGCATTTGGGATGAACATCGCTGCACGGTTTTGATGATTACCCACGACATTGATGAGGCGCTGTTTTTGGCCGACCGCCTGGTGCTGATCGCGCCAGCGGGACGGAGTCCTTTCGCGCCAGCGGGACGGAGTCCTTTGACCAATGGCCCTGCAGCCACCATCGGGCAGATCGTGACCATTCCCTTCCCGCGCCCTCGGGATCGCGAGCGGATTCTTGAAGATCCGCAGTACTACCGCCTGCGCAACTCGGTTCTCAGCTATCTCTACGGCCATGAGGCCAACCCAGAGGCGGCTTGCCGATGAGCCGATAAATCAAACCTAAAGCAGTTGGCGGAGCGAGAGGGCGACAAGGCAACCCAAAACCCAAAAACCACACACCTTGGCCATCAGGTGCAGCCCCTGGTCAGGCGATCCGCAAACCTCTCTTGGAACTCGCCCACAACATTGCGCAACCGCTCGTCCAAAACGGCCAGCGTCTGGGATGCGATCTCGTCCGGCACGCCGCCGAAAAACGCCTCCGCAATGCCCCCGGCAATGCAGGCCATGGTGTCTGCGTCTCCACCAAGGGAGATGGCGTTGCGCACTGCGTCTTCAAAACCGTCTGCCTCTAGGAACGCGATGATCGACTGGGGCACCGAGCCCTGACAGGAGACATCGAAGCAGTAGTGCTCCCGGATATCGTCCAGCCGCTCGGATAGGCAGTATCCGAACTCTTGCTCGATGTACGTCTTGATGTCGGCCTTGGTGTACCCTGACCGGGCGAGAAACACGGCGGCTGCCGTAGCCTGAGCGCCGCGGATGCCCTCCGGGTGGTTGTGGGTTACCTCGGCACTGGCCCGCGCCTGGGCCAGCACTTCTTCCAGCGTGTTGCAGGCGATGCCAATGGGGCTAACCCGCATGGCGGCTCCGTTGCCCCAACTGTAGTACGGCTCACGGCAGCGATGCTCGGCCCAGTGGATGAAGCTGCTCCCGTACCCAGCCTCTGGGTAGGCGTGGAAGTACTCATGGTACCAATCGACGTAGCTACCGCCCCGCAGCAGCCGCTCGGCCACAGCGACCGTCAGAACCGTGTCATCGGTAAATTGGCTGGCCTCGACGAACAGCGGAAAGTTCTTCGTTTTGGTGCCCGAGTGCTCATGGACAGAGCCGATAACATCCCCGGCAATGGCTCCCAGCATCAGTACCCTCTCCTTTTTCTTTTCCCAGTTCTCAATCTCCCGGTTCTCAATCTCGCCGTTTCCGAAAAGGCTCGCCCGCCCATCCAATTCTGAATCCGCACCCCTAGGCAATCAAGCGGCGCACCGCCCGCAGCAGTAAGGACTCCGTCCCGCTGGCGCGATCGGTGGGGGGAGGAGAGTTGGGATCCCAGCGAATTTCCAACTCAGGTGAGTCTTTGAGCACTTGAGGAGGGCCGGGCGAGGTGTGCAGGATGGCCACACAGCGCAAATTGCCCCGGTCTCGACAAAACTCGTGCCAGAGAGGGATAGCCTCGGGATCCCGGCTGACCACCAGGTAGTGGGAGCAGGCTTCCAGGATCGGCTGCTTCTGCGGATCCACCTTGCCGCCCACATCCACAATCACCAAACTCTTTTGCCGGCGCAAAGCCAGAATGGCCTGGGCATGGAAGCTGAAAAATTCGGGGGTAAAAGAGCCCCGGTACTGGTGCTTGAGGATCTTCGCCTCTTCTGGTGGCAAGTCTAAAGTCCAATTGCCTTCCCCATCCCAATGGGCCCGTTGCAGATAAATATCGGGATGCTCCGGCAGCAGAGCTTCGAAGAGGGCGCGGGCAAGACGGCTTTTGCCACTGTCGGGGGGGCCCACCACCATCACCGCCGCTGCCAATTCTGTTCGCGTCAGCGGGCCGTAGGCCTTGCCCGGCCTTCCCTGCACCCAGGGGATGACCTGGCCCACCCGCACTTCGGGGGTATGGCTGGAGACCACCACCGCGCCCAAGCGTGGGTCATAACAGGCCACCCAACGGGTGAAGTGGCACTCATGCACCAGCCAGCCATACAGCCAAATGGGGGCCCGCCCCGTCAGAACCACCCCCAACTGGGCATTGATCCCGGCAGGCAGCTGAAGCTGAGCCAAATCCTCTGGAAAAACCAGGCGATCCGGTCGGGTCAGCTCGATTTCAAGGATTTGAAAAGACAGTTCTGCAGAGTGGGGTTTCTGCGGGTCTTCGGCCAGATAGCCGGAAAGCAAATGAAGGGCCACAGCAGCCATGAACGGATTTGACAAGACAGGTTGACTTCAGTATGGAAAAGATTGGAAGTGGGGGATTCCAAATCGTGGCAGAGTGGTCAGGCTCTCGTTTGCGCCTTACTTCAAAAAAATCCCTGGCCTGAAGTGCCATCAACTGGTCAACCCAAAAACCGAGGGAACTGTCGGATGAGCCGATTTGAGCTGCCTTTGACGGTAGAGGTGTTGCGCTGGCTGGCCGGCGGGCAGTTGGCGGAGCGCCTGGAGCGGGCCGTGCGCCTGTGGGTGTTGCTCGATTGCTTGTATGGCGAGGAGGGATGGCGGGATCTGCCGGAAACGTTTGGCTATACCCACATTCGGGATCGCTTGCTCTCGCCGTGGCATCCCAAGCAGGATCTGGCAAAAGGGATCCCTTCACCCTGTCCTGATGTTGACTGCATTTGCTGGAAACCCTTGAGGTTTTGGCTGAAGGATGCCAACCTATTGACCGCCTTAAAAGCAGAAGTTCCGGATCTGGAAGCGCTGCTATCTGCCCGACCCTTTCACAAGACCCATCGCACCCTGCGCAAAGAGCTGGATTACCTGGCTGCCCGGGGTTGGCTGCAACAAATTCAGGCCAACTCTAGGCGGAGAGATAATTTTCGCTGCCGTGCGCCGGGGGATCGTCCCCAACTGCCCGTATCTTCATCGGCTTTGACCTTATCGGGCCATCAACTGGAACAGATCTATCACATCCTCAGCGATGTGGCCTTTGTACATCCAGATGTGCAGGTTTTGCTGGATGAAATCTGGGAAAATCAAAGGACTCCGTCCCGCTGGCGCGATCAGCACTCGCAGCGGCGGCTTTTTGTCTGGTTTGAGTACATCCTCTCGGACGAACAGCAAGAGCGGGTGGATGAATATCAAAGCCAGCTGGAAGCCTTTTGGGCCAACCCAGAAGCGGGGGTGATCGGTTTTGACTACGCCACCCGCCAACATGGGATCCGACACGTTCTCACTTACCCAGTCTGTTTGTTCTATGCCCGCCGCGCCAAGTATCTGGCAGCCTTTGGCCAGCTTCCCACCCCCGAAGGATCCCTGGGCTGGCACAATTTTCGGCTGGATCGGATCCAGTCTGAGCGCCTGGCGGTGATTCCCTGGGACGCTCCTTCCATTCCGCCAGAGCTGGCAATCCGCAAACGGCAGAGGAAGCTGCCCAGCCCAGAGGAAGTCCAAGCAGCATGGGAAGAAGCCTGGGGATCCGATTTTTACTTGCCCAAGGCATTGTTGATCCTTCGATTTTCCCCGGAGTTTGCCCGTCGCTATGTGGAAAGCACAGTGCGACACCCCACCTTCCAGCCCATTGCCTACGAGCGGATCCCGGCTTTGGTGCAACGGGCAGTGGCGGATGCGCGGGAGCGCGAACAGATTTTGAACATTGTCCGGCAAAGGCCAACCAGCGACCGGTACTTCCGCGCCTGGGTACGGGTGGGAGATACCAATTTCACCATGCGCCTGCGGGATTGGCGGCCCAACGGCGAGGTCATCGCTCCCCTGGCCTACCGGGAACAGATGGCTCGGGAAGCTCAGGCAGAGCTGCAGTTTTATCGCCCCGACCTGAAGCTTTCTTGACCTTCCTGCCCATGACCACCCTCTACCTAACCGAGCCGGGGACTGTGGTTCACTGCCAAAACCAAACCCTGCTCATTCGCCGCCGTGGTCAAGAGCAGCTTTGCCGCCTTGCGGAGGTGGAGCTGGTGGTGGTGTTGCCCGGGATCCAATTGACCAGCGCAGCTTTGGCCCAACTGCTGGATCGAGGCATCGAAACCATTTTTTTGCGTGCGGATGGCGGTTTTCGCGGTCGCCTGCAGGGATCCTTCTCCACCAACTCTGAGATCCGTCTGGCCCAGTATCAGCGGGCCTACTCCCCCTGGGGGCTGAGGTGGGCCAAGGTGATTGTGCGCGGCAAGATTCGCAACCAACGGGCAATTCTACAACTGCACAACCGGGCTACCCGCGGCCAAATTGCCCCCTTACAGGAGGGTATTGATGTTATCGCCGCCTACCTGCAACAGTTGGATCGCTCCGTGTTCGAATGCCCACTGGACACTGCAGAGTTGGAAAACAAGCTGGAACAGTCGTGGTTGCCCCTGCTGAATCTCAAGGAAGACAGTCTGCGGGCCTACCCTTTGGATGCCGCGGCCAAGAAGCAGGCCAAAGTCTTCGGGGGGCCTCCCCCCTATGAGCCGCCGGACTACCTGATCTTCTGAGGCTGATACATTTACGCTGAACACTGCTGAACATCACTGTTCAACTATGCAGCGATAGCATTCTGTTTGTTTCCATTCGCGTTAGCGGGACGGAGTCCAAACAGAATGGCGGTATCCCGCAAAGCTTTGAGTAGAATACCCAAAGCGCAGTTTCCGTGTCGTCTTACTACCAATTTTCTGCTTTGCTTTGGCTACCATGTTGGCAGACTCGAAAGTAAACAGAAAGATCAACTGGTAGTAATCCGTACTGAACATATTATACATTATTTTCAGTATAGTTGAGCTTATTATTGACTAGAGTCATGCTCCACCGGGCCGAAATTGTAAAGTTTTGTGCGCGATCTGTCGGGGCGAGCCATCACCAGCCTGACTCTGCCGGCACGAGATTTTAAGGGAAACTTTAGATCTTTTGCCCCGATTGGCCCAAAAACGTGACATGATGGCCGTAGCAAGCTCAATTTCCCCGCTTGCGCTTGGCCGCGAGGACAATGTTAATATCTGTGTCGAGGAATCTCCGTACTCCCTCGCGAACGCACCTTGAAAACCTCATGAATTCAGGCTTTTCCGAGGGTAGGGTTGATCCCTACCTTTTCCCCGCAAGGGGACGGAAACGGACAATACTACAGTTGCAGTGGCGAGGGCTTTGGACACGTTGATCCCTACCTTTTCCCCGCAAGGGGACGGAAACGGGTCCCACTCCTCGAGGTCGGTGAGCCAGTCCATCATGGTTGATCCCTACCTTTTCCCCGCAAGGGGACGGAAACCTTGGCATCACAGTCGTGAAGCACTGCTTAAACACAGCGTTGATCCCTACCTTTTCCCCGCAAGGGGACGGAAACTTATTCCAAATTATTCGGTTGTTGTTGAACTTAACGTTGTTGATCCCTACCTTTTCCCCGCAAGGGGACGGAAACGACTCCGACTACCTCCATGAAGTCAGAGAACTCTACTAGAGTTGATCCCTACCTTTTCCCCGCAAGGGGACGGAAACGACATCACCTTCACCGGCGGTTGCGAACGGACCGGTTTTGGTAGGTTGATCCCTACCTTTTCCCCGCAAGGGGACGGAAACATGGTGCCACGGAACTGCTGGTGGATTTCTCCACCGAGTTGATCCCTACCTTTTCCCCGCAAGGGGACGGAAACTTCACGAATAGTTACTTCGTCGAGTTTTAGTATTTTGGTTGATCCCTACCTTTTCCCCGCAAGGGGACGGAAACGTAAACCCGCCTAGCACAAAGTAATGGGGGTGATCCGTTGATCCCTACCTTTTCCCCGCAAGGGGACGGAAACCTAGCCAATCAGGCAGGAGCTCGCAGGCTACCGCCCACGTTGATCCCTACCTTTTCCCCGCAAGGGGACGGAAACGTCTTAACCTTTTTCGCTGGGTTCGGAATGGGAGATAGCGTTGATCCCTACCTTTTCCCCGCAAGGGGACGGAAACCCCGCACTGTAGATTTGCATCGCCAGAGCTTTTGCACGAGTTGATCCCTGCCTTTTCCCCGCAAGGGGACGGAAACTACACCCAGAAGATCACGACCTTGAACCCGGCGGCTTTGGCGTTGATCCCTACCTTTTCCCCGCAAGGGGACGGAAACGGGGAGTAGACCGTCTCATTCTCTTCCATAGGCGCATACTGTTGATCCCTACCTTTTCCCCGCAAGGGGACGGAAACCCCTCTCTACGCTGTGGGGTGGCGGCGTGAACGACTTAGCCTAGGTTGATCCCTACCTTTTCCCCGCAAGGGGACGGAAACTTCAGCACCTCTATGAGTGCACTGGCGGCCTTAATGTCCGTTGATCCCTACCTTTTCCCCGCAAGGGGACGGAAACATGCCCCAGGCGGCCTGGGCTTGCCGCTGGACGTGGCGAAACTGTTGATCCCTACCTTTTCCCCGCAAGGGGACGGAAACTAGAGAGAAGCGAGTAATGAGCAAAGAGAAGTGAGGTTGATCTCTACCTTCTCCCTGCAAGAGCATGCCTCTAACCCCCAAAACCCTGAACTTTGCTGAATTTACTGAGCTTTAGGCGGTTTGGCAAAAGTCATTGAGAGGGATATAGTAGACCAAGTTTCCCCCTGATCCTTGAGTCCACCGCAACGGTTGCCGGGAAGTGAAGGGGGAAAGCGCTCGGGGGGTATTCCTCAGGGCTTTGCGGGATACCGCCTTCCTGTTTGGACTCCGTCCCGCTGACGCGAACAGAGATAGGCAGGATGCGATCGCTTCTTTCCTGAACCATGTTCAGGAGAGTTCAGCGTGAATGTATCAGGCTCAACAAAGTACCTCAAGTCATCTAGGGAAGACTGCTCGACGAGTAGTCCTGGGATCCAGACTGGAGAGAGCGGCGGGCCAGCTTGGCATAGGTCTTCACCGTCTCGTAGGGCATCTCCAAATCAGCGGCGATCTGTTGTAAGCTCTCTCCACCTTCGCGGCGGGCCAGGATCGTCGCCCACAGTTGGGCAGTTTTTTCGGCGCGGGATCCCCCTTGTCGTTGCCGCTGGCTGAGAAAGAGGGCGCTCAGCTCCTCGATCCGCTGGGCCACCTGCTCTTCCCGGGAAGGGACAGGGGAGGCGGGTAGCTCTTCGGCCAACCAACCCAGGCGGGTTTGCCCTAGCCCAAAGGGGGTTTTGTGGCCGGTGCCGCAGTAGGGGGCAAGGTGGATCAGGGCTTGGAGCTGCTGCTGCAACAGCTCAGGCGCACGGGAGGAGACAGCCAACTGCACACAGCCGATGAATCCCGTCACGGATCCCTGGCGACCTGCGGTGGTTTTGACCGATTCCAGACGGTGCCGCTGGATGATCACTTCCCCATCCACCCAATCCAGAAAAGGCTCCGCCTCGATGGGCAGACCGGAAAAATCGTTCCAACGGCGCAGATAGCTGTGGAACAGGTTGCGAGGGATCGGCAGCGGCAGATGGTGGCCCCGGTGGCGAAAGCTGGTGGGCGAGACGAAGGAAAGGCTCCAGGAGCGGGGGGAAAGAGGCTGCTCCAACAGTTGACGATAGGTGCGCGGGGGGATCGAGATCTGCCATCCCAGGATCTGTAGCGGGGATCCCCGCAATTCCAGCCAGGTGGGCAGCCGTTGGCACCACCCTCGCAGCCACTCCACCACCGGCGGGTTGAGGCCGGTGATCCACCAGCGGAAGGGGAGATGAGGCGGGATCAGCGGTCGCCCCCCCTGCTCGCGGAACGGCCCCATCAGCCGGGAGAGGGTAAAAGGTTTCTCCGATTCTCCATCGTGCAAATAAGCCGATAGCTGCGGGTCTGTCTCTTGCACCTGGCTCAAGAACCAGGCGTGCAGCCCTTTGGCATAGTGGGGATCCAGCAGGTAAGACCGAGGAGCCTGAACTTCCAAGGTGATCCCCACCAACTCGGATCCCGTCGGCCACTTGCCGTTCGCTTCTCTATCAGCAGATGGCTCTGAGAAACTCAGCATAGGCACAGCCCATTCCCAGTCCACAGCAACAATCAACACAAAACCCAACTTTCCATTGAGAAAATTTTAGAAGGGATCCCTTCTTATTGGGTTTACTCTCGAATTGCCCGTTGTACAGGCAGAAAAAATCTCACAATCTGAAGAAAGCCTTGAAATCGTCTGCAACCCATCGCACTCGATCTATACTGCTAGCAAGCTAGAGGACTGAAAACCATGAGGCGAGAGCGTTTATCGGATATGGCTGAAACAATCGGTAACCTCAATGGCATCTCTCGGCTTGATTCGATTGGTTACCCACCCAACCGGCAAACCCTTTTTTGAAGGGCTTTGGTCTTCCGCGAAGGATTAAAAATCGAGGCCAATTGCCCCCAGCCTTTAGGGATCTGTCCGTCGCAGCCGATGGAAGCCCTGTCCAAGACTTGTCTTCCTTTTTCGCATTTCGCAGGTGCTGCTCATGACCCCTACTTCTGCTCCCTCTCCCGTTCCTGTTGCCTTGGCCTGGTGCCTGGCGTGGGGAGAACAGCGGGATCCCCAGTTTGCCCTGGAGACCTTGCAGCAGATGCGGGCCGCCGTTCGCGCCGACAACGAGGCCGGGATCCCAGAAGAGCTACGGCCCATTTTGGCTCAGGTGCGCCAATTTCAGGAGAGCATGGCGGCGAAGACCTTTCCCAGAACCCCGGCGGAGCTGCAATCCCGCTACCCGGAGCTGTGGCAGCAGACAACCCGCATCGGCTTGGTTTACGGGGGGGCCACCAAGATCAAGAGCTATGTCTTCGAGTCGGCCAAGCTGTCGGAAATCCGCGGGGCCTCCGCTTTGTTGGATCGCATTAACCTGGTGGATCTGCCCGCCTTTTTCGGGGATCCCGAGCAAACCTACCTGGGATGGGAAGGTTTGGGGAAAGAGTCTCAAGCAGAGCTGAGGGCCTATGTGGCCGAGCAGATCCGGCCTTGGCTGCAGCAGCACTACCCGGCTTTGGCGCAAGCCCTGATCCCGGAGCTCATCATCTACTCCACCGGGGGCAATCTCCTGGCCTTTTGCCCGGCGGCCCATGTGGACGATCTCTGTGAGGCCATCGAGCGGCGCTACACCGAAGAAACCCTCACCGCTAACGCCTGCGCCGTGGGATCCGCCTTTCGGCTGCTGGAACTGCGCTACGGCCTGTTGCGGGATCCCATCGAACGCACCCCCTGGCTGGATTGGCTGGCGCAACACAAAACCCATTCCCTGGTGAGAGCCTATTTTGGGGATGGCAGCGAAGCCAGATTTCAAGACCGCAAAAGTTTCAACGAGTTGGTGGGTTACCTGGCCGCCCGCTTCAACCACCGCCGCAACGGCAATCCGGATCCCGGTCGCCCCAGCCGCGCCCATCCCGCCTTTTTTGAAACCCATCCCTACCTGCGCCGCGACAGCACCGACCGTCGCCCTGCCATCGCCAAAGCCGACCTGGTCGATCAGCCCTGGCTCTCGGAAGCCACCGCTCGCAAAGCCCTGGTGGGTCGCCAGGCCAAGCGCATTGAAACAGGCAAGCAAGGGTGGTTCCGCAAGTTCCCCACCTGGGATCCCGGCTTTGTGGAAAGCTGGGTAACGCGATTTGCCCGCTTTCTCAACTCTCCCGCCGGCGAGCCCTACCGGGAGCGCTATTTGCAGCCCCATCAGGGATCTGTCCAGGGGATCGGCGAGGCCCAATCTCTACGGGAAGTGGCCAACGCCAGCCAGGGCTTTGTGGCCTACCTCTACGCCGACGGCAACAACATGGGCGGCTACGTGCAGCAGATCCAAACCCCAGAGGCCTACCGGCAATTTAGCCGCGACGTTTCCGAGGCCACGGAACAAGCCGTTTACCGCGCCCTTGCCCAGCACCTGCAGGCGCACCGGCTGCGGGGCCTGCCGCCGGATCCGGAAAGCGGCAGAGACCGCAACGGCGAGTGGATCCACCCCTTCGAGATCCTGACCATCGGCGGGGACGATGTGCTGATGGTGGTGCCAGCCCACAAGGCCCTGGACATTGCCGCCACCTTTTGTGAGCAGTTCGAGCAGATCCTGCTGGCCAAATCGGCCACCTACGCCGCCCGCTCCCTCGGCCAGGTGCCGCACCGCTACCCGGCCGACAGCCCAGACCAGCTCTGTCGGCTCTCCACCTCGGTGGGGGTGCTGATCGCCTCGGAAGACACCCCCATTTACTACGCCGAAAAGCTCACCGAACAACTGTTGAAATCCGCCAAGAGCTACGCGAAAAAGCTGAAGCCCAAAGACAAGGACTGCTCTGTGGCCACCATCGACTTTCTCTCGTTGAAGTCGGTCGCCCTGGTTGTCTCCAGCATCCAGGATTTTCGTCGGGAAGCTCTGGAGATCCGCCAGAACAGCCACACCCTCAAGCTCTACGCCGGCCCCTATACCGTCCCGGAAATCCACGGGTTGCTGAGAACGGTACAAGCCCTGCAGGAGGCCAATTTTCCTCGCTCCCAGCTTTATCAGATTCGCAGCTTCTTGGAAAAAGGCAAACGCACCGCCACCCTCAACTATCTCTATTTCCGCAGCCGCCTGGGCAAAAAGGGGCAGCCGCTGATGGAGGCTTTTGAGCGCACCTGGTGCAAGGCCAAAACCAACGACGGCCACCTTCCCCCCTGGATGTATGTTGAGCCACAGGTATCCTCGTCAACGCCAACCTATGAAACCATCTGGCGGGATCTGGTGGATTTGTACGCCTTTGTGCAAAAACAGCCCCAGGCCGAGGGTCGGCCCGTTCTGGCGGAGGTGGAGTGATGGTGAGACTGGCAGAGCTGCCCCAAGCGGGGCGAACGATCACCTCTATCCCTTTGAGGGCCACCCTCGCCTCTGCCCTGGCGGTGGGAGCCGGCGGCTCCAGCGGCTCCCTGGCGGATAAGCCCCTGCTCAAAGATGCCTTTGGCAGGCTGATCATTCCCGGCTCCCAACTGAAGGGGCGGCTGCGCCACGAGTGCGAGAAACTGGCCCGTGGCCTGGGCTGGGCCATTTGCCGCTCTCCCGACCCAGAGCGCATGTGTCCGCAGCGGGAGGGCAGCGCAGGAAATTTCCACCGCCCCGAATACCAGGTGGAGGGCTACGCCGGATCCCATTGTCTGGTCTGCCAGATATTCGGCAATCCGGCCCTGCCTGCCCGCCTGTGGGTGGAGGATCTCGTCTGCGAGGTGCCGCCAGCAGCTCTGGAACCAACCCTTCGCCCTGGGGTCACCCTCAACCGCCGCCGCCGCACCGCCGAGGATCAGCGGCTCTACCTCATTGAGACCTCTCCCGCGGCTGAGCTGACTTTTTCCGGATCCCTGCAGCTTTTGCCCGATTGCCCTTCCTGGGGCAAAACTCTCCTGTTGGCGGCCCTGCACCACCTGATCGCGCTGGGGGGCAGCAAATCCGCAGGTTTGGGCTGGCTGCACTGGGATCCTGGATCCCTGCAGGCTCTCCAGCCCACCGCAGCCGATTGGGCTTTCTTGGCCCAGGGAGGGAGCTGATGGAAGCCATTCAACTCACCCTAACGGCTCAGTCTCCCTTGGCCATCGGTCGGCAAAAGCCGGGCGGCTCCATCAGCGAGGCCCAGGATTACATTCCCGGCAGCGTGATTCGCGGTGCTCTGGCCGACCTCATGCTCAGCCAAACCCAACATCGCCCTGCCGAGGCGCTGGAAGGAGATTTGGCCGCCCTGTTTACGGCAGCTCGGCCTGCTGTGTTTACCCACGCCTATCCGGGATCCGGCAGCAAGGTCTTGCCGGCCACGGCCTTCAGCTCGAAAAACAATCCCGGCTTCCGCTCAGAGGCGGGCAAAACGGGGGTGTTCGACACGCTCCTGGATCGCTTCTGCTCACAGCGGCTGGGGATCCCGTTCGATCCCACAGAGCCGGACGGTTCCGGGGGAAGAGTGGAGCCCTTCGGGGGGTTCTACAGCCAGCAGGAGTCTGACCTGGGGCCCCGCTACGAACGAGCTGCTGTGTCCAAACGCCTGCTCACGCGGGTGGGGATCAACCGTCGCCGCGCCACTGCTGCCGACCAAATCCTCTACAGCCTAGAGGTGATGAACGAGGGCAAAGCCCGCCCCAATGGGCATCTGGAGCGCTCCCTTTTCAGCGGCTACATCTACCTGCGGGATCCCGAGCTGGCCGAGACCCTCACCCGCTACCTCAACGCCCACGCCCACCTGCTGCGCTTGGGAGGAGGGGTGTCGCGGGGATTGGGCCGGGTCAACGTCACGGCTCGGCGTCTGGCTGCTCCCCGGCCTTCCCTGGCCCAGCGGGTGGAAGCCTTCAACCAAAAGCTGCGGCAGCGCTGGCAACAATGGCAGGTGTTCGGGGATCCCTGGCAGCCCCTTCCGCCGGAGCGGCAGTATTTCTCCATTGGGCTGCAGTCGGGGGCCATTCTCAAAGAGCGCTGGCAACGCACCACCGTGCTCACCCCCCAGATGCTCCAGGAAGAGGCCAACTGCGAAGATGGATCCCTGGCTTTGGAGCTGGCCTTCAGCAGCTACGCCTATGTCTCCGGCTGGAACGCTGCCTGGGGTCTGTTCAAAGATGTAGAATTGGTAACCACGCAGGGCAGCGTCTTTCTGCTGAGCACCACGCAACTGGAGCGTTGGATCCCGATTTTGGCGGAGATGGAATACTGGGGGATTGGCGAACGCACTGCTGAAGGATTCGGCCAAATCGAAGTTTGCAGTCCGTTCCATCATCATTTCTGGGAGAACCCGCTATGACCTTCGCCACCAGCGAGATCACATCGGAACAAGAGCTCAAGATCCAACGGCAAATCCGGCTGGCCGAAGATGATCTGGTCGCCAGAATTCAAGCCGCCTTGGATAACTTCAGAGGTCTCAACAGATTGGAAGAGGCCCAATATCGCAACCTATTGCACGTGGCAGCTTCCACCGAAAGCTCAGAGGTGATCAAGAACTTTTTGCGCTACCAGGTGGGGCGCGATAACAAGTGGGGGCGGGGCAAAGACTCTTTGGCAGAAGCCATCATCAAAGACATCGACAACTGGATTCATCAAAGGGCTATAGCCATCGCCAGGGAAGCCGGAATTGAAAGAGCATCCCCCAAAGTCAACGAGATCAAAATTGACTTGATTCGGCGCTACCTGGGCTATGGGGCCCGCTACCTCAAGTACAAGCGAGAGGGAGGAGGATCCTAGACCGTGACCTACAGCAGTTTTACCCTTGAGAGAGCCATTTCGACCTTTCAGCTCAGGTCAAGAATCATCCATGGCCTGTTTGCAGAGGTTCCACCGACTGAGTGCTCCGATTACTTGAAAATAACTCTAGATCGCTATCTCGGCTTGGCCACCTCGGTCAACAGCGAAAAAGCCCGCTCCGAGTTTATCATCGCCCCTGTGCTGGGAGAGGTGAAGTACCTATGTCGGGATCAAATCTCGCTGTTTTCCGGCAAGGAATTCAACGTGGATCCCGAGAGGGGGTTGGTGGGCCTATGCGACTACATCATTTGCCTATCCCCTCTCCAACTCTACATTCAAGATCCGGTGGTGATTATCGTTGAGGCCAAAAAAGAAGACTTGATCGGGGGTCTGGGCCAGTGCGTTGCCGGTATGGTGGGGGCACAGGTCTTTAACAAGAACTCCAATTCTCAAGTAGACAGTGTCTATGGAGCAGTAACCTCAGGAACCAACTGGCGATTTGCAAAACTCGAGGGTGACCAACTCTTTATCGATGACAGGGAGTACTTTATCTCAGAAATTGCTCAGATCCTAGGGATCCTCTTGAGTTTTATTAAGGGCTCCGTCTCGCTTCGGGAATGGCAAACCTCTGCAGTACAAGCCTTAACTTGAGCAGCCATTTGAGGGAACAATGTTCGACGTTTTCAAAAACCGCTTGGAAATCACCGGCACCCTCACCACCGTGACCGCTCTGCACATCGGGGTGGGCCGCTCCACCGAACCCATCGGCTCGGATTTGCCGGTTCTCAAGGATGCGCTGGGCCGTCCGCTCATTCCCGGCTCCAGTTTGAAGGGGGCGATGCGCTCTCGCCTGGAAAGTTTCTTGCGGGGCATCAACCCAGAGCTGGCCAGGGATCCCGGCGAATTGACCAGCAGCGAGCAATTTCAGATCATCAACCAAATTAAAAATGACTACAAAGGGGACGATGCGGCTCTGACTCAAAAGCTCATTGAGGCTACCGACTGGGTCTCGCAGGTGTTTGGATCCCCTTGGTTGGCCGGCAAGGTGCAGATCCGAGATTTGCCCGTGGTGCCGGAAGCCTGGTTTGGCCAGTACCAAGAGCGGGATGGCGTGGCCATCGATCGGGATACGGAAACGGCGGCAGATGGCAAGCTGTACGACTTGCAAGTGGTGCCTGCCAGCACCCCCTTCCGGTTTCATGCCGTCGTCGAAAATGCCGAGGAATGGGAACTGGGCCTCTTGGCCATTGGCCTGCACCAATTGGAAACGGAACAGATCCCCCTGGGAGGGGGGCGCTCCCGTGGCTTGGGGGTTGTCCGCCTGCAGATCTCGGCAATCTATTGGTTCGACTCGGAAGGGGATCCAAGACGGCTGCTGGCCTACCTTCAAGAGCTGGTGGCCGGATCCCGACAGCCGCTCAGCCCGGAGCAGGCTGCCGCTTTGCGCCAAGACTGGGTGGAAGCCCTGGTTGCCAAATTAACAACGGCCTCTCAACGGCAATCGGTCGGCCCCCGCCGCTAGCCCTATTTCATGTCAGGAGGGATCCCGATGGTCTTCATGGACTCTACAACGGTTGGCGATACGGTCAGCGTTTTCCACCCCTATCGGTTGACAAACTGGACAGACTGCTTGCCGCCCCAAGCCCCTCAACCAAAAGCTCCTGTTCTGGTGTGAAGGATCCCAGGCTATGCACAAACGCTACGTTAACCATTGCACCCTCTGCCTCACCCTCAAGCCTGATGGCCCTGTTCTCATCAAGGCGGGCAAAGAAGGGGCTGACCCGACGAAGCCGGATATGGAGTTCGTCGAAACCTATCACGGCGGCGGGCGAACGGTCTATTTTCCCGGCAGCTCCCTCAAAGGGGCAATTCGCGCCCATGCGGAGCGCATCGTCCGAACGGTGGGCAGCGACAGACGTCCTGAGGGGGGAGGCTTCAAACTCTGGGCCAGCGATCCCCTCGACCAAAAGGCCAATCAATGGCTGGAAAAAATTGAAGAGCCCCACCAGGTTTACACCCTTTCTTCCTTTACGGATCAGATGTTCGGCAACACAGCCATCGCCAGCCGGGTCCGCATCGAAGATGCCTATCCCAAGCCGGGAACCCCTCTGCGCCTGGAGGAACGTAATGGGGTGGCCATCGACCGCGTCTTCGGCTCAGTGGCGGTGGGGCCGTTCAGGTATCAAGTGTGCGTAGAGGGATCCTTTCAAACCAAGATCCACCTGAAAAACTTTACCCTGGCCCAACTGGGTCTGCTGGGACTGGCGTTGCGGGATCTGGATGAAGGCTGGTTTGGCATCGGCTTTGCCAAGTCCCGCGGCATGGGCCGCGTTCGGGTGGAGTACGAGTGGGCGACGGTGGACTACCCGGGCTGCCTGGTGGATGAGGCAAACAGGCAGATTCGACTGCTGGGATCCCCCCTGACCTGGCCACAGGGATCCCTGTTGGGGGCGGGCGAATTTTTAACCCCCGAAGAGGCAGGCAAATACGGCTTCCCCAAACCCGATTGCCAAGCGGTGCCGGTGGGAGCGGAGCCAATGCCTTTGGGATTTGGGGCGCGGCTGACCTGGGATCAGACGTCTGAGGCCAAGGTGGAACATCTGCTCGCCACCGCCGTAAACAGTTGGGCCAAACTCCTGCAAGCGGAGGCCAAAGCCGTATGAAACCAGCCTACGTCGCCTCCCTCAAGATTCAAGATGGGGCAGAGTCCTCGCTTTCCCAAGTGCTCTCGGCTTGTTTTTCCACTTCTGAAAAAACCTACTCCTTTCTGCGCTGGCCCCATCGAGTCAGCGGCATTCAGGTGGGGATCCCGGCGGATCCCGTCTGTCCAGAGGGGCAAGTTTTCTCCCAACAAGGGGAACTGCGCTGGAAAAGCACCCCCCACGGCTGGGATCTGCTGTATCTGGGGATCCAAGCTCCCCCGGACTCCTTTATCCCTCTGCCGGGAGAGTGGCGGTGGGAGGATCACGCAGCCGACCTGTACGGATCCCAAAATCGAGAAACCCGCTTTCCCAAGCCCCTCAGCCATCCCCAAGATCTCAAGGTGGGCCAGCGCTACTTCCGAGATGAGCGAACTGCCCGCGTTCACTTTATTGCCCTGATTCCGAGGTGACCATGACCCCCCAAGGCCCTCGCCCATTGCCCAACCAGGCTGCCTCTGCAAGATCCTCTGCCGGCAACAGCAGTCGAGGTGGAGGTAACCCAACCGTGTCTCCCAAACCCTATGAGCTGATCCCGTTTCCCACCCAGCCCCCCAAGCTGGAGCGGCCCGCCGGCCACGCCCAGTTCCATCCCGATAGGTTGCACGGCACCCTCTTCCTCACCCTAACGGTGCAGACTGCCGTCCACATCTCCACCGGCCACTTGGCCTTGGGCAGCGATGTCGGGGTGAAAGGGATCCCGGTGCTCAAAACCATGACCACCACTCCCAACGGAAGGCTTAAAATCCAGGGCAGCTCCCTCAAGGGGGCCATCCGGGCCATGTACGAGGCGATCACCAACAGCACCCTGGCGGTGATGATGAGCCAGTACCGAAATCGGATCCCCCCAGAGCGGCACCCCTGCCGCAACAAAGAGCAGCTTTGTCCGGCCAGCCGCGTTTTTGGTGCCCTGAACTGGCAGGGATTGGTGGAGTTCAGGGATGCCATTGCCACCAGTGCCGGATCCGGCGGCGGATCCCTGCCCCCCCTGTACCGTCCACGCCCGGATCAGTGCAAAGCTTATTTTCAGAAGGAAAACGGCAGAGTCATCGGGCGCAAGTTCTACTACACCCACAGAAACGCGTTGCAGGACAGTTCAAGGGGAACGCCCACCCAGCAAGCGATACAAAACACAGTTTTCAAAACCCAAATCCACTTCAAAAACCTCACCCCTGCCGAGCTGGGCACCTTGCTCACGGTTTTGGGGCAGGATCCCAAGCATTCCATGCTGCTGAAGGTGGGGGGCGGCAAGCCCGTGGGCCTGGGATCCCTGCAGGTCACCCTCGACAAGATCGAGCGGCCCGGCAACCTAAAAGATCGCTACAGCCGCTACGATCCCCCAGAAGCCGATACCCTGGAAGGAAAACGCCTCCAAGCCTTTGTGCAAGAGCAAATTGGAGCTGCCCAGGGCTACATCTTGCCCGAACAACTCAAGCGATTGGCCGCCATCCTGAGTCCCACTGCTCTGCGCGAGCCACCCACCGGAGTGTACTGAGGGTTCCCCCATGCTGTCAGACACTGTCGATCTCAGCCCCCAATCTTGGGATCTCGCCCACGGCATCGCCATGACCTTGGCCAAAGAAAGGGTGGATGTCGACGAGTTGAGCAAGTGCATCGCCTATCTGCGCTCGGTTGCCCATCACCCTGACGCGGGATCCCGTTTCTTCCGATTCACCGGCGAGCTGGTGCGAGAAACTGGCCTCCACCGCAGCAACGAAACCCCACGCTACTACCGGCTCATCGACCAAACCTGTAAAAAGTACTTGCAATCTCTGCAGGATAGGCCGGCTGAGATGCTGCAGATCCTGGGCTGGGCCGCCCGCCTGGCCCGCTACTACAAAGATGGGGGAGTGCCCATTGGCGAGATTCCGCCGCCTCAGGGATCCCAACCCAACGACAACTCCGGTCACAAGGACTCCGTTCCCCAAGGGGCGGGAAACAAATCCCAGGACGACAGACAACAACAAAACCATCAACACCAACAAGACCAGGCCCAGCATCAGGCCCGCAAAGCCTGCTTCCAGATCGGGCAAAAGCTGAAGGCCACCATCACCAACATCAAGGGCAACGAAGTCACCTTCCAGATTCTGGACACAGACACCAAGCTCACCCAGAAGGAGCCCAAACGGGCGGGATCCCTCTCGGTGGGGCAAGAGGTGCAGGTGGAAGTTCTGGGTCTAAAGGAAGATGGCAGAATCCGCAAGGCCAAGCTGCTCTGGGCGCAAAGCGGAACAGAGCCCTCGAAAAATTCGAGTTAACCGCCTATCATGCAGACCATCATCATGACTGTGGGCACCTCCTTGCTCACCAACCTTGACAAAGACCTGCAGCCGCAGCGCCCCTGGGTGGGACAAAAAACCATTGGGGATCCGGAGCAAGCGCTGGCCTGGATGAAAAGAACCGATCTGGAGCTGATCAGCGCCGAAACCAACACCTACTTGCGGCTGGATCCCACCTCGAATGATGCCTTGATTTTGCTGCACTCAGAAACCCCCGACGGATTGGAGTGTGCCCAGATTTTGAAGCTCTTTTTTGAGCAAGAGCTGGGTCAGCAGCAGGTCTCTTTGGTTCCCCTTCCCGGCATCAACTATGAGCTAGAGGGATCCTCACTGGAGCGGATGGCCGAGCTGTTGAAACAGTTGGCAGAGAGCGCCAGGGGGATCGTCACCTTTGCCGCCACCGGTGGGTTCAAAGCCCAAGCCATGATCATGGCTGTGGTGGGCAGCCAATTGGGGGTCCCGGTTTGCTACATCCATGAGCAATACAAATCCCTGGTCTACTTGCCCTACCTACAGCCGCAAGTTCAGCCCCGGATCCCACGGGCAGATCTCCCCGATTCAGGCCGAGATCGCTCCCAGATCATCCAAATCCGAAGCGATGCCAGCCATCACCGACCCCGCAGTTGGGCCAAAGTGGAAAGACTCCTGCGAGACATTCCCTGGGTGGATCTGGTTCGATACGATCCACACGCCTACGCTGCCCCCAAAAACAGCGTCAAAGCCTCAAACCGCAAAACCGAAGATGGCCGCCACATTCTGTGGATCCACCTCCACGAGAGCCAGGACACCCACCTCGCTGTCAGAGTAGAAACCACCGGCTACACCCCCGAGCACCTAGAGCTGGCTGCCACCGAATTGCGGCAACGCTTGGGCCGTCTGCTTTGAGTGTTTCCATTAATTCCACTTCCCCGAAGGGAAGCGACTTCCGCCGATTATAACCCTTGCCCAGAGCGGGATCCAGGGGCCTAGATCGACAGGGTCTCGTTTAAGGACTCCGTCCCGCTGGCGCGAAAGGACTCCGTCCCGCTGGCGCGAACGGCTGCAATTTCCCCTTATTTTTCTCCGCCGAGGGGCCTGAAACCCTTGCCCAGAGCGGGATCGACCGGGTCAACGGAAGAATCAGGGTTTGAGGCTTGTCGCCGACCCTGTCGCTAACCATGTTGGTGTAGAAATTAACATGGATCCCTGTGTGGAGGTTGCTGGGGAGCTGCTCCTGAGACGCTGAAGTAGGGGGCCAATGGGGCGAAAAAAGGACTCCGTCCCGCTGGCGCGAAAGGACTCCGTCCCGCTGGCGCGATGAGAGGCTAGGGAGCAACGACATAGCGATCTTGGGAGAGGCGCTCGTTACCCCGATACACGCTCACCTGCAAATGCTGGGGATCCAGCCGGTGCCCCTCTACACGGATGGGTGGGATCCTCAGGGCGTGGCGGGATCCCCGTCCCAGCACGGACACAATCAGGTTTAGGCCGCGGATCTGAACTCGTAGGCGCACCGGCCAGGGGAAAGGGTTGCGCAGCTTGAGGTCGGCCAAGCCGTACCAAACGGTGGCATCTAAGCCAGGGGGCACCGACTCTACCTGCCGGTAATGGGGGTGCCTCTCCACCACCTCCAGCCCTGCCAACAGAGCGGCATTGTAAAGGCTAGAGGACACCTGACAGATTCCTCCCCCAACCGAATCCAGGGTTTCGGCCACCATAAACACCGGCGCGGGCACATAGCCTCGTTCCAGGCTGCGCGGCCCCACCACTTGGTTGAAGGAAAAAATCACTTCTGCCTGTTCCTGTGAGCGTGTCGCAGGCATGATGTAAACTCCATCCAGGCTTTGGACGGCTCGGCGAATGTTGTGGAGTTGAGAAGGAGTGCGCTCCTGCAAAGAAGTAACGTATTGGCTTAGGGTTGTTGGCGTGGGATCCGTCCACCACAAGGCCAGAAGGGCCAGTAGCGCCCCCACCAGCACAGCCAACCTCCGCAGGTCAACCCTTCCTCTCACCTCACACCTTGCCCGTCAGAAGGGGTTTCAAGGACTCCGTCCCGCTGGCGCGAAAGGCCTCCGGCCCGCTGACGCGAGCGGGCAGTTGGCGGGAACCGGTCGCGACCAGCAGCTCTTGGGCGCGGGTACCTGCCGGCAACGTGCGGGATGGGCGTAGGGCCACCAGAGCAGAGCCTTGAGCATCCACCTGAAAGTCACCACAGTGGAGGAACTCGCCATTATCCAGCTTGAGCCAGAGGGAGTAGCGCTCCCCCGCCACCGGTTGGGGCAGATCCCGTGCGGCCAAGATAACCTCCTGCCAGTCTCCTGGGCGAAACAGCACATTGGCCGTCCCCACCTCCCCCTGCAAATGCACCAGACGGGATCCCGGCTGTTGCAGGAGATGAGACAATGCTCGCACCGATTCTAGCTGGGCCAGTTGCAGAGCTTGCCGCAGTCGCCAGTTGTCCAAGCTGAGCAGAACCAAAATTGCCGCCACCAAGCCTCCCAACCAGCGCCACCCCACCCCAAAAGCAGGCAGTGGAGAGTGAAGGGGGACTGCCATCTCCTGCTCGCGTAAGCCGATAGCCCCCACCTCTGCCATCACCTTATCGCGCAAGCTGGCAGGCGGGAGTACTCCTGGCAATCCGTAGGGCAACAATTCCAAGGTTTCTTGCAAGGCTTGCAGTTCGGCCACCAGCAGAGGGTCTTGAGTTAGGCGTGCCTCTAGAGCACTCGCCTGCTCGGGAGACAAGTCCCCCAGCAGATAGCCGGCCAGTTCTTCCCGTTCCTCTGTTAAAGGGGGCGAGGTGGATAAGGACTCCGTCCCGCCGACGCGAAAGGACTCCGTCCCGCTGACGCGATCAGACATGGCCATCCTGACGACAGAACTCAACTCCAAACCTAGGACGCGGTCCCGCTAACGCGAGCAGAAACCCAGAAGGGCGCGCAGGGATCCCCGCAATTTGCAGAGAGCTTGGCGAGAGCGGGTCTTAACCGTCCCCAACGGGATCCCCAATTGGCGAGCAATGTCCGCCTGGCTCAACCCTTGGTAATAGAGCAACTCCAGGATCTGCCGTTGGTTTTCGGGCAATTGGCTGAGGGCCGCTTGCACCGCTTGCCGCCGCTCCTCGATGGAAACCTGCTCAAAAGGGAACCGAGTCTTGCTAAAGGACTCCGTCCCGTCAACACGAACGGCGCTGAGAATGGTCTGCCAGCGTTTCAAAAGAAGTTGGTGGCTGCCCTGAGAACGCAGACGGTCAATGGCCCGCGAGCGGGTCAGGATGCACAAAAAACTGCTCAGGGATCCCCGCCGCTCGCGCGACTCGGACGGAGTCCTTGGATCACAGCCAACCTTGCGCCACAGCTCGACAAACACCTCCTGAGTCAGGTCTTCTGCCTCGGCCACGTGGCCCAGGATCTTGAAGGCCAGCCCATAGACCAAGCCGGCATAGCGATCGTAGAGCGCAGCCAGAGCAGCAGGTTGCCCCGCCTTGAGCGCTTCCATCAGCTCCCAATCGGCGCGGGATGACCAATCTCTCACCCCCTCACGCCAGCGGGACGGAGTCCCTGGTTGCTCACCCATGCTACACCCAGTTTCGCCCCACACAACTAGAGGATAAACCTGCCCGATCGCGCCAGTGGGACGGAGTCCTTAAGTCTACCCCCTCAGCCACGACGGGCCGCCCATTCCAGGCTGAGCAAGGCTGTGTTCACCAGCAAGGCCAGGGATCCCACCGCCAGGGATCCGGCCCAGATCTTGTCGTAGCGACCGGCCTGGGCAATGCCATCGAACAGCAGGGTTCCCAGTCCCCCTGCCCCAAACTTGGCGCCCACGGTGGCAATGGCAATGGCCACAATTGCCGCCAGCCGCAGCCCTGCCAAAACAATGGGCAGCATGAGCGGCACCTGCACCTGCCACCACCGTTGCCAGAGGTTCATCCCCATGCCCTTGGCAGCTTCCAGGATGGCAGGCTCGACCGAGCGCAGGCCCACGCAAAAATGGCGCACCAAGATCACCTGCGTGTAGATCACCATCGCCACCACCACCGAGCGGGCATTGAGGCCAAACCAGGGCACCAACAAAATAATCAAAGCCAGGCTGGGCACCGTGTACAGGATGCTGAGGATCCCCATGACCGGCAGGGCCAACCAGCGCACGTGGTGAACCAGCAGAGCCAGCGGCACCGCCAGCACCACCGCCATGCCCAAGGTCATCCCCACCATCGCCAGATGCTCTTGGGTGAGCTGCCACATCAGGCCGGGGTGGTTGAGGAGATAGCTCACGCGGATCCCCCCTCCAGCATGGCCAAGCTGCGAATGTGATCCAAGGTCAAAACGCCGATGGCCCGCCCGTCCTCCCACACCGTCAGGGCTGCCGCCCCTGTGCGCAACAGCAGGGACAAGGCTTGCCGCAAAGTGGCCTGGGGCCTCACCATCGCTCCCTCTTGGATTTTGTGGTTGTGCGGGATCCCGGCCATCGCCGTTTCCACCCGCAGCACACTCAACTGCCGTACCATGTCATCTGCCCCCAGCAGTTCCCTGACAAAGGGAGTAGCCGGCTGGGTGAGCAGCCGAAAGGGAGTGTCGAACTGCACCACCCGCCCCTTCTGCATCACCAAAATGCGATCCGCCAGGCGCAGCGCCTCCTCCACATCGTGGGAGACGAACAGGATGGTTTTTTTCAATTGCCGTTGCAGGCGCAGGATCTCCTCTTGCAGCTTGCTGCGGGTAATGGCGTCGATGGCCCCAAAGGGCTCGTCCATCAGCAGCAGCCCTGGATCCCCGGCCAGCGCCCGCGCCAGCCCCACCCGCTGTTGTTGTCCGCCCGACAGTTGAGCAGGGTAGCGGTTTCTGTACTCATGGGGGGGCAAATTAACCAAGCTGAGCAGCTCGTCCACCCGCTCGCGGATGCGCTCCTTCGCCCATCCCAAAAGTCGCGGCACTACCGCCACATTCTGGGCCACCGTCATGTGGGGAAACAGCCCCGATTGCTGGATAACATAGCCGATCCGCTGCCGCAGAGCCGTGATGGGAAACTGGCGGATATCCCGCCCGTCCAAGCGAATCTGCCCCTGGGTGGGATCCAGCAAGCGATTCACCATTTTCAGAAGGGTGGTTTTGCCGCAGCCAGAAGGCCCCAGGATGACCACCAACTGGCCCGATTCTATGGAAAAACTGCACTCCTCCACAGCTGGCTGGGAACTGTGGGGAAAGCGCAGCGATACCCGCTCGAACTCGACGGTGCTCACCTCAGGGTCTCATGCAACAGGCAAGGTTATTTCTTGAGAATGCCGGCTTCCACCAAGAAAGTTCTGGCCACCTCCGCCGGCTCCTTGCGGTTGCCGCTCACCTCGTAGTTCAACCGCTGCATCACCTCGTCCGTCAGCAGGGGGGAAAGGGCATTTAAGGCAGCGGCAATGCCGGGGTTGGCCTCTAGGGTGTCCTTGCGCACCACCGGCGCCACCTGGTAGGGGGGGAAAAGCTGCTTGTCATCCTCCAGCAGCACCAGGTCAAAGGCGGCAATTTCTCCATCGGTGCCGAAGGCCACTGCCACATCCGCTTCCCCATTGACCAAGCCCTGGTAGCGGAGGCCGGGATCCACTGCTTTGTAGGCCTTGAGCCGGAAATTACCGTAGACGGCTTGGATCCCAGGTAGGCCATCCTCGCGGGCTTGAAACTCCGGCGGCCCGATCATCACCAGCTCGCCCGCTTTGGCCACCATGTCCGAGATGGTGGCAATGCCCAGCTCAGCCGCTCTGGCGCGGGTCATGGCCAGGGCCTGGGTGTTGTTCAGGGGGGCGGGATCCAGCCAAATCAGTTGGAACTGGCTCTCGTACTCGCGGGCCACCGTCGCGTACACCTCTGCCGGGTCGCCGCTGCTGGGCAACTTGAGCACTGTCAGCAGGCCAGTGCCGGTGTACTCGGGGTAGAGATCGATCTCGCCGCTCAACAAGCCCGCATGGGCTACCGGTGTTCCGCCCAGGTTGAGCTTGCGCTCCACCGTGAACCCTGCCGCCTCCAGGGCTAAGGCGTACATTTCCCCCAAAATAAACTGCTCGGTAAAGTCCTTGGAGCCGACGGTAATGGGCTTGGCGAGGCCCCCTAAGGACTCCGTCCCGCTGGCGCGATGGGGAGTGAGAACAAGAGCTGCCAGCCCCGACAGGGCCAGCAAAGCCAAGCGACGAGTGGTTTTCAGCATAGGCAAGGGGAGAAGGGATCCCAGGCTAATGACAAGAGGCCCTGCCGAGAGCGTTCCGGCCTGGGCCAGGAAGTTTCGACTGTTAAGTCACCATTAAACCATTATTTTCCCTGAGCCGTAACTGCAAGAACCAACCGTAGAGATCGCCAGTACGGTCACTGCAAGTTGGTTTGAAATAGCCCAAGTGTAAGGACTCCGTCCCGCTGGCGCGAGCAGCACCGCCCCAGCCCCTCTCCCAGGGGAAAAGGGGAGTTCGCAACCTAGGTTGAGAGGTTTACCCCCATTGACAACAACCCTGCTGTGTCGCTGGGGTCTGGTTGATACTTGAGGGGCGGTCAACCATGCCCAATCAGCCTCCGCTGGGGGCCGGGAAAGAGCCTGTTACCGCGCGGATCTTCTGTCGCCGCCCGGCTCGCTCGATCTCCAGCTCCAGGGTGCTGCCCACCTCAGTGCGCTCCACCTCCTGTTGCACCTGATCGGCTGTGGTTACGGCACGACCATTGATGGAGAGAATGACATCCCCAGACCGCAGCCCTGCCCGTTCCGCTGGGGATCCCTGGATGACTTCGCCAATCAGTACACCCTGATCCACCGTTATCAAAATGCGGCTATTGGGATCCTGGTTGAGGCGCTCCTTCAGCTCTGGAGTCAGCGTGAGCATGCGGATGCCCAGGTAGGGGTGATCCACCTTGCCGCGAGTGATCAACTGATTGGCCACCCGCTGGGCCGTCTCAATGGGGATGGCGAAGCCCAACCCTTGCGCTCCCTGGATGATGGCGGTGTTCACCCCTATCACCTCCCCTTGAGCGTTGAGCAGCGGGCCGCCGGAGTTGCCGGGGTTAATGGCCGCATCCGTTTGGATAAAAGATACCCGCTTGTCAGGCACCCGAATCTCCCCGCTGGAACGGCCCAAAGCGCTGATGATCCCAGCCGTAACGGTGTTATCCAAACCCAGGGGGTTGCCGATGGCAATGGCCCACTGGCCCGGCTCCAGGGTTTCCGAGCGCCCCAGCTTCACGGTCGGCAGGTTCTGGGCGTTGATCTTCACCACGGCGATGTCCGTAACCGGATCCGAACCGATTACCTGCCCATCAAAGCTGCGGGTATCCTTGAGCGTCACCGTTACCTTGTCGGATCCCTCGACCACATGGGCATTGGTGATGATCTGGCCGTCTGGGCTGATGATGAACCCAGAGCCGGTTCCCTGCTGTCGCCGCTGCCGAGGGATGGAAGGGATCGCTTGGCCAAAGAAATCCCGGAAAAAGGGATCGCTGAAAAACTCCTCCGGAAAAGGGGCAGGGGCGCGCACCGTCCGCTCAGCATCGATGCGAACCACCGCCGGCCCCACCTTTTGCGCCACATCGGCGATGAAATTCAGGTTCAGTTGGGGCGGGGTTGCCGTCGTCTGGGCAGATACCCCCTTGCCCCCCATCAGAGCTGCTCCCAGCCCAATGCCCAGCAGCACCAGCAGCACTGACGAGAGAAGAGACTTCCAAGTGGAGATGGCAAAAGGCTGGAAAGAGGATTGAGCAGGTTGGGCGGAAGCTTCTGACCCGGGAGAGGGCTGGCCCGGCATGGATGTGCTGCGCTTCATAGCTACAAGAAGAGGGTTGGGATGCTGCAAGACTTCGGCCCCACGCAGGGGGAGAAACCTAGGGCCTAATCTAACATGGACAGCAGGGATCCCAGAGTGGGCAACCCTAGCGTTTTTCCGTACTTCTATCTGGAGCGAAGAGCAGCGGAATCTGCTCACCTGAGGTAGCCCATTTCCATTCAGTTGGCTTTGATCAAGATAGGTAAAAGATAGGTAAGGCCCGAAAGGCTCCCGGTTTTGTCCGGTTTGCAGCTAGCGTAGGAATGATGAATGGGGGTAAGACCATGACTAACCCAGCCAGCCGCCTGTTGGCTCCTCTGCTTGGTGGATTGCTCTCGGCACAGATGGCCGCCCCAGTTTTGGCCCAAATGGGGCCCTTGCCACCACCGCCTGCCGGTGAGGGATGGCGTCCTGTGAATCCTCGCCCCCTTCCCCCTGGCCCTCAACCCCTGCAACCTGGCCAGCCCTTTCAACTGCAAACCACGTTGCTATTGCGCTCTGGGGATCTGATCCAGGCGGTGCATCGCTCTCCAGAAACCCTCTTGATTGCCCCTGGGGAAACCCGTGCCGTCAGCCTCAGCCTGGATACTCCTCTGCGGGACATCTACGGCAACACGGTCGTCCCGGCGGGGGCCGTTTTGGAAGGCCAATTTCAGCCGGTGAGCGGCGGCACCCAGTTTGTCTCGCGGGCCCTGATTTTCAACGGCCAATCCTACCCCCTCTATGCCCAGAGCCAGGTTATCCCGCTGCGTAAGGATCCCCGCCACACTTCCGGGGAAGCGATTGTGCAAGATGCCTTGATTGGGGCAGCTGCGGGGGCCATCTTGGGAGGCTTGTTCGGCGACCGGGTGATCTCGACGGAGAAAGTGCTGGGCGGAGCGGCGGCAGGGGCTGTCATCGGCAATGTAACGGCGCCGGAAGTGGCGGTGATCGACGCCAATGCCAACTTGACGCTGACGGTCACCCAAGATTTTCAGCCCTACCTGCCCTAGCGAGCTTCTGAAAACAGCTCTGGCCCTAGGGACTGGCGGTGAGCCGATCCAGAATCTCCTCGTGGGAGAGGCCCTTGCGCACCCATTCCTCGCAGTGGTGCAGCCGCTGAGCCGTGCCGATGAGGAAGCGGTTGAGATCGGCCCCCAGGGATTCGCAGGTGGTCTGTACGCAGATGAGATCCCGCCCCGAAAGCAAGGAGAAGAGGCTGGCCAGCATTCCCGCCTCCAAATATCCGGCAGGCTCTCGCCGTGCAGAAGGTTCCTCCGGGTTGAAGCTGGCGCGAGCGGCAAGGGCAAACCCGGAATTGCGGATCCCGGCCTGAACCAAGCCGTGGTCGGCGGCGGAAAAATCCAGCTCCAGGCGTCCCCAGCCGTGGGTAGCCCAGAGATCGCTGAGGGCATCCAGGAAGATCCCCATCGGCAATTCCTGCAGCGGCTGCTGGTAGTAGCCGGAAAGCTCGTCTTCAATACGGCGGAAAAACGCCTCTCCCCAATCGCGGCCACAGTTGTAGAGAATGACGCGGGTGGCTTGGCCGGTTTCGTAGCGCAGGCCGGAGTAGAGAGCTTCCAGCAGGGGCATGGGAAAGGCCGCCAAGCGGTATCCTCCGCGGCTGTAGAGCAGTCCGGTGTGGATGTCGGGGCGGATGTAGTGGGCGGGGCTGAAGCAGTGTCCGGGCAAGATCTGGTCTTGCAGAATCTCTTGCAGGGAGATCATGGCTATTCTCGCAGTCAGGTGGACAAGAGGGCGGGGATGGATAGATTGGGGAGCGGCTGGAATTTTTGGCGTGAGGGAATGAATGATTAAGGAGTGAGCTGTATAAGCTGTATACAGTAAATCGGGAGAAGGAGGTCGCTATCGGAGGGCGCAGGGAACTTTGGTGAATAGATTGAGGGCGAATGGACTCAGTTAACCAGCATGGATTTGGCCAAAAGCAGATAAGGGCGGATCATTTCGCTCTCTTCTGCTCCAAAGATGTGGGTCAGGGAGTCGAGCATTAACTTGTAGGCAGGCTGGCATTGGTCGCGCATCTTGAACGATTTCAGGATCGTCTCCAGCCAGTAGAGCAATTTATCCCTCAGGTAGTCTTCGTCGTTGAGCAGCATGGCCATGCAGCAGTAGCGCCACACCATGCTCAGATCCCGGCGGCAGCGCTCCCAGGCCAGGTGACCATGCTGGCGGATTAAATTCGGCATCATCGGCTGAAACTTCTCCATCACCCGATCCAGCAGCTCTTGTTCTTTGGCCTGCAGAACCTGGTAAAGGCGGACCCGCTTCGGGATCCCTTCCACGTAGGCGTGTAGAGTTTTCAACTCGTCCGGGCGCAGATAGCGGCCTTCGCTTTGTTGCATCAGCTCGGCAACCCTTGAATTCATAGATAGAGCCTCCTTCAGTGGGCTTCACACAAACATTTCCGCCAAGGTGAGAGCCCTCTCCGGCGGAACTGTGGGCAGGTCAACCTCCATCTCAGAAGAAGAAGGGGAAGGAGATTGGGCCTGAGAAGTGGCGCAGACAGTCTGCAGCTCTTGCCAGTAGGGGGCAAGCAAACCCTGCTGATCCGCCGGCAGGGATCCCTGAACCACTGCCCGTAGCTGAGCGAGCGCTTGCGGCAACCCTAGGTACTGTTCCATCGCACCAAGAGTTACCTGCTGCACAGGGGTGGGATCCCCCAGCAACAGACTCAGGCCCAGGGAGCGCAAACAAAAGGCCAATTGACGAGCCAAGAGGCGCTGAGATGGTGTCAGAGGGGACTCTGTTCCACCGCTGTGCCCCTGCTGTTGCAAGACCCTTTGGATCCAGGTCAGCTCCTGCTGTTGTAAGACCTGGTAAAGCTCCAGCCGTTCTTGAAAAGAGAGAGAGTAGCGAATCAGGTCTTGCAGATCGTCGGGTGTTAAGTAATCCCCTTCTCGCTCGGCAATGCGTTCTGGCCAAGAGTGAAGGTCATCCATGGGTGAAGTCTCCTTAGAGCACGGATCGAGAGAGCACAACTGAGAGCCCTGAACAAACCAGAGCTAGAGCAAAGCTCCGCCAAACAAGGCGGCAAAATCCTCAAGAGTAAAGGGATCCTCTGCCGGCAATTCCGGCAGCGGCTCTGAGCGTGGGCAGATGCCCGACCAATTGAAGCCGGCAAAAAACTGTCCCACCGATTGGGCAAAGAGCATGGGGGACTGCGGCGGCGGCTCTTGAGCAAAGGGAGCCTTGGCCGGGGGTCGGTTATCCCAGTTCAACCCCTGCAAAAAGACCGCCAGCGGCTGGGTTAAGTCCAGATCGGTGTCTAAGTTGAAGGTGACCATGGGCGTTTCTCCAAAGTGTCGAGGGATCCCAGAGAGCCTTCAAAAGCCACAAGCAAGCCTCACAACTGGTGCAAACGCTGCTCGATCTCGCGGGCGCTGGCCCCTTCGGTGATCCAAAAATTGGCGGCATCAATGCGTTCTTGCCCGCCCAACAGGAACTTGCAGTAGGTTTCCCCCATGGCGTAGCACTGGATCTCAATGCAGCCCAGTTCTCGCGAGGTCATGGCGGTGAAAAATCCGGCAAACAAACCGGCATAGAGATGGCAAACCGGCTTGCCCACGTCCCCTAGGGTGCGAGCCACCATCGAATCGAACAGGTTGATGAACAAAAACCCCTTCTGCTTGGACTCGGTTTCCACCTCCCACTTGCCCCAGCCCTGAGCCGTAAAAGGCCACCACCAAGTCTCCAGCAAAAACAAAAGGTTGGACTGTTTTACGCCAATCCCATACTCCCGCTCGTACCACTCGGAGAAGTGCTTGGCATCGCGGATGCCCCAATCTCTGCCAATGGTGTACATCACCGCCGCCGAAGCATCTCCCACTTCCCGTTCCAGGCCTGTTTGCAAGCCCACAATAAAGTCTTCGCTGAGCAGGAGATTTTGCGTGTTGTTCCAGTCGATGATCGTGCCCTGATCTCGGTTGAAGCGGAAGAAATCGCGGTAACTGTAGTGGGCATGCTTGTCGCGGCCCACAGGCATGGTGACTGCAGGACGGGGATCCGGTCGAGATGGAGTGGTGACCATGGTGCTCTCCTGACAAAAAACAGATGAGTCTAGATCGCGATGCAACAGGATTCGGTGGGATTTAAGGGATCGATAATCGAGTCAGACGATGCAAATGGGCCAATGAGCCAATGAAATGAATAGCTAAACATTTGATAAACTTAGTCGGCTATTCGAGGGATCCAACATTGTTCAATCCTTGGTTGATTGTCTATAAGACAATGCCCGCTGAGCCCAAGGGATCCCTGAATATCGACAATCCATCAAACTTCCCGAGTTTGGGCCAGCGTATTGCCAATGATGCGGAAGTCCTCATTTTCTAGCTGCTTAACAGTAGAGCGAGTGATGATCTTGCCCTGCTCCACCAAAACCTTCCCCGTCCGTGGGTGCAGCAGGTCTTGTTCGGCCCGCCGACCGATGAGCACTTCGATATCCCTCAGCGAGTTCACGTACATCCCCGGCGGCAGCTCCACCACCACGCCATCGGAAACCACCCGCGCCTGACAGGCCAGCCGGGAATTGCTGCGGGCGCTGGTAATGGTCTCCAGAGTCTTGGCCTCGCGGGGGGTGATGGGAGTGAGGCTTTCCATTCCCTCTTTGACGTAAACATGACAGGTGGCGCAGAGGCCGCGACCGTTACATTCCCGCGAAACCTGCAGCTCCTCCGACAAAATGGCCGACAGCAGATTGCTGTAGGTATCGACCTCCGAGACACGAGATAAAGGCTCTAGCCGGATTTGTTTAACCATAGACGGGATCCACATTAAGGGCAGACAAAAAACCCCGGCGGGCAGGATCTACTGCATAAGCAACGCAAACCAATCACAAAAATTGATTGATCCCTTCCCCTGCAGCCCCCTTGCAGGTCTACAGCAACACCTGAGTCCCCAGTCAATCAAACCAGAGCACTTCAAATGATGAGCCCTGCACCTGTGACCCTAGGAGAGGCTGCATTCTTTACTTAACTTATATTCTGGATCTGGAGCAGGTTATTCTGGATGGAAGTGTCATAATACTTAACTACGAATAAACACGGAATTTTTTTTATCGGCTAGAAAGTTACAAAGTGAAATCACGTAAATTGGAGAAAATGACAATCCTTTCGTAAATATTTATCGCAGATCTCCCCCGGTCGTTCTGTCGGCAAGGTAAATCTTAAGTAGAACCTTCACGGTCTTTTATTGGCAATTTTGTTACAGAAGGATGTGCTGAAGTTTGCCGTAAAAGCGTATTGAGCCATTCGCTACTCTCTTGGCCATTTCTTTAAAGTAGCCCCTCGTTTTGTCTGTTTTTGTCAGTTCTGTCGATTGGGAGCTATTGCCATGGAACCACGCCAGCGGGATCCGCAAACGTTGCAAAACCTGTTGCGGGCCGCCTATCAGCAGCTTTTGGAACGCCAGCCCTACCAGCACGAGAAAACAGGAGAGCTGGAGAAAATCGAGCAGGACTTCTTGCGGGGGCGGATCGGGATTAAGCGCTTGGTTCGCCAGATTGGGGGATCCCGGCTCTACCGGCAACTCTTTTTCAGTGCCGGCTGCAACACCCGCTGTGTAGAGCAGGGCTTCAAGCACTTTTTGGGACGGGCCCCGGCCAGCAAGGAGGAGGTGGCCGCCTACCACGACATTTTGGTGCACCAGGGCTTTCAGGCCATGGTCAATGCCTTTATCGACTCTGAGGAATACCGCCACCATTTCGGCAACGACCATCTGCCCCACCCCCGCCAACGGCTAAGCGGCCACCCCCCCTTGGCCTACTTGCTGACAAACCAAATGCACCGGCGCCATGAGCTGGGGATGCAGGGATCCCCGCTTTTGCACAGTTTGGCGGCGATGGAAGTGGGGATCCCTTAGGCAGTGGGGCCGGGGAGGAAGTCGAGGGTATAGGCTTGGCGAACCTCCAGACCCGCTGCGCCGATCCCCAGGGCCACCATCTCCTGAAAGTAGGTTTGCCAGCGCTGGTGGGTCATGGCGCCGATCCCCAGCGTGGCGGCATCTCCACTGGTGAGAAGGCCGTAGTCTTTTAGGGCTTGGTGGGCGTAGGCCAGGAGGGCCTCGCTCATGTTGGGGTTGTCTTGGCGGATGAGGCGATTGCCGGGGCGGGGATCCTCTAGGTAGCTCTGCCAGCCCTGGATGGAGGCAGCTACAAATTTTCGCACCTGCTCCGGGTGCTGTTCGGCAAAGGGGCGGGTGGTCTCCAGGGTGGTGGCGTAGGGGGAATAGCCGTAGTCGGCCAGCAGAAAAACGACGGGATCAAAGCCCCCCTCCTGGCGCACGCGGAAGGGCTCGGAGGTCACATAGCCCTGCTGGGCAGAAGACTTGTCCAGCAAGAAGGGCGTGAGGCTGAGGTTGTAGGGGCGCTTCTGCTCGTCGGTAAAGCCAAATTTGGCCCGCAAAAAAGGCCAGTAGGTGAGGTTGGCCCCCGGTGACACCCAGATGGGCTTGCCCCGCAGGTCTTCCAGGCGCTCGATGCCCACCCCTGGATGGGCCAAGAGACACTGGGGATCCTTCTGGAAAAAGGCGGCCACGGTGAGAACAGGGATCCCAGCTTGCAGAGCCGCCAGAGCGTCGGGGCTGCCGCCGAGCACAAAATCTGCCGCTCCCCCGGCTAGCAGTTGCAGCACGTTAACCGCCGTTCCCCCCATGCGGATTTCCACCTGCAGACCGTAGTCGGCGTAGATGCCGGTGGCCAGGGCTTGGTAAAAGCCGCCGTGTTCGGCCTGGGCGTACCAGTTGGTGACCAGTCGCAAGGGCCGGGATCTGGCCGAAGAGGGGCGGGAGCCCGCTCCTACTGCTAGCAGAGCAGCTCCATTGGCCAGAAAACGCCGTCGGGGCCAACGCTCGCCGGTTGTACCAGACATGGCTTTACGGATCCCTTGGTGAATCTGTCGGAAGTTGGGAAGTTTTCTTAGCTTATCGCAGGTGGGGGTTGGGGCGACCGTTTGCGGACAACTGCGTCATTGCTACGCGACGCCTTCGCCAACACAGCAGCAGTGAGGAGCACTGTTTTGCGGCAGGATCAGTAACAGCGGGATCCGGAATCAATGAACAAAAAGAAGAAGCGGTAGATCCGGCATGGGCAAGGTGTATCTAGTGGGGGCAGGGCTGGGCGGGCGGGCGGGCCTGACGCAGGGAGCACTGGAGATCCTACGGCAGGCTGAGGCTATCTGGATCGACGAGCTGGTGGATGAGCGCTTGTTGGCAGAGTTGCCGCCGCAGGCGCAGGTGTGGCGACGCTCTGGGCCAGGAAGCCTCCAGGAGGGCATCCATTGGCTCATCCAGCGCTGCCGAGAAGGCAAACAGGTGGTTCACCTTAAGTCAGGGGATCCCTTGATCTTTGGCCGCGCTCGCGAGGAGATCCAAGCCCTTAGGGAGGCGGGCTGTCCCTTTGAGATTTGGCCGGGGTTGTCGTCGGCCCTGGCTGGCCCCCTCTGGGCAGGGATCCCCCTGACCGATAAGCACTTAAGCCGCGTTTTTGCCGTGCTGACTGCCCACGATCTAGAGGCCTTGCCCTGGAGCGCCCTGGCCCAGTTGGATACTTTGGTGATTTTGATGGGATCCCGGCAGCGACAGCACATTGGCGCACGGCTGATGGAGTCTGGGATCCCGGCAGACCGACCGGTGGCCTTGATCTGGGGGGCGGGGCAAGCAGAGCAGCAGGTGTGGGTGGGCACCTTGGCCGAGCTGCAGCAGGAGGCGGGTCAGGCGAAGTTGCCGGGTCTGCTGGTGGTCGGGGAGGTGATCCGGCTGCGGCAGGACTTTTTGCCGGGGATCCCACCCTTGCCGCCACCGGCTCCTTTGGCAGGCAAGACGGTGCTGGTTACCCGTTCTGAGGGGCAATCGCCAGCTTTTTGTGAGTTGCTGCAGGCCCAGGGGGCGCGGGTGCTGGAGATGCCGACCCTGGTGATCCAGCCGCCCACGAGCTGGGATCCCTTGGATACAGCCATTGCCAACCTGGAACAATTCGACTGGCTGCTGCTGACCTCTGCCAATGGAGTGCAGGCTTTCTTTGAGCGGCTGCAGCGGCAGGGGCGAGATAGCCGAGCACTCCACTCCCTGCAAGTGGCGGTGGTGGGATCCAAAACCGCTTCCGTGCTGGCCCAGTACGGCATTCGCCCGGATCTGATGCCCTCCGAGTTTGTGGCCGAAGCCCTGCTACCCATTTGGCCGCAGCCAGTGCAGGGGCAGCGCATCCTCTTTCCCCGCGTTGAGTCAGGAGGGCGGGAGGAGCTGGTACAGGGGTTGCGGCAGCGAGGAGCAGAGGTGGTGGAGGTGGCCGCCTATCAGTCCGCCTGTCCAGCAGCAGCGGATCCCCAGGTCCTGGAAGCTCTTAAAGCCCACCAGGTGGACATCCTCACCTTTGCCAGCTCCAAGACAGTACAGCATTTTGCCCACTTGATCCAGCAGGCAGGGCTAGGCCCTGAGATCTGGGATCCACCCGTGCAGATTGCCGCCATTGGCCCCAAGACGGCCGCAACCTGCAAGGCTGCATTTGGTCGAGTGGACATCGCAGCCCAGGAGTATACTTTGGAAGGATTGGTGGAAGCCCTCATCCAAGCGACCAACCGTTCTACCTAGCCTTTTCAGGCCGTTCGCGGTAGCGGTGCAGAGTACCCAGGTGCTCCTCATAGTGAGCCCCCATCAGCCAAACGGAACTCTCCTGGCCCGGCATCCCAATAGATACACCCAGACACCATGTGGCAGACGGCCAAGCTCTACGAAGACATCCTTTACGAAAAAACGGATGGCATTGCCAAGATCACCATCAACCGTCCCCACAAGCGCAACGCCTTCCGCCCCAAGACCATTGCCGAGCTGATTGATGCGTTTGCCGATGTGCGAGAGGATCCCAGGATTGGAGTAGTGCTCTTAACAGGCGCCGGGCCCCATACCGATGGGAAGTATGCCTTCTGCGCCGGCGGGGATCAAAGCGTACGGGGCGAGGCCGGTTACCTGGATGAGGCCGGGATCCCTCGTCTCAATGTGCTGGATCTGCAGCGCATCATCCGCTCTTTGCCCAAGGTGGTGATTGCCCTAGTGGCAGGCTACGCCATTGGGGGTGGCCATGTTTTGCATCTCATCTGCGACCTGACCATTGCCGCCGATAATGCCATCTTTGGGCAAACCGGCCCTAGGGTGGGCAGCTTCGACGGAGGCTTTGGGGCCGCCTACCTGGCGCGAGTGGTGGGGCAAAAAAAAGCCCGCGAGATTTGGTTCCTCTGCCGCCAATACACCGCAGCCCAAGCCCTAGAGATGGGTCTGGTCAATGCCGTGGTGCCAGTGGAAGAGCTGGAAGCTGAAGGGATCCGCTGGGCGCAAGAGATTCTCCAGCACAGCCCCTTGGCCATCCGCTGCCTCAAAGCCGCCTTCAATGCCGACTGCGATGGGCAGGTGGGGCTGCAGGAGCTGGCCGGAGATGCGACGTTGCTGTTCTACATGACCGAAGAAGCTGCTGAGGGCAAACGCGCCTTTTTGGAAAAGCGCCCCCCCAACTTTCGCCAGTTTCCCTGGCTACCTTAGATAGTTTCCATTAATTCCACTTCCCCGAAGGGAAGCGACTTGCCCCCAATTTTGTTGTTCTGGGGGAAACAGGAGGGTTTCCATTAATTCCACTTCCCCGAAGGGAAGCGACCGGGGCTGAAGGGATCCGTGTTGGCTAATCCGTTCAAGTTTCCATTAATTCCACTTCCCCGAAGGGAAGCGACTGCCTATCTACTCTTTTTACTCCTGCTCTTAGCCTTCCCGTTTCTCTGGTTGGTGGTTACCCTAGATGCGGTTCAAGTTGCTGTTGCAAAGCTCGGATTTTCTCCTAACCTATCTCTTGTGCCGCTGACCCTAGTAATTATTGGGAGTACGATTAATATCCCCCTTTATGAGAGAGTTTCCAAAGTAGCTATGGTACCTGATTTGGATCGATTGTGGACGATGCGCTTCTTTTGGGGTATTCCCTTAAGGCGAATTGAACAGAAAACGATTGTGGCGTTGAATGTCGGGGGTGGTCTGATTCCAACCCTATTGGCCATTTATCAGTTTACCTGTGTTTCGCCAATTTTGATTGTGCTTGTCACGGCTGTGGTGACAATAGTTAGTTATTATTCTGCCCAGGTGGTGCCGGGGATTGGGATTCAAGTGAATGCCTTGATTGCTCCCCTAACGGCGGCGATGACTTCTGTGCTATTAACGGCGGGGTCTGATGTTGTGGCAGCACCGATTGCCTTTGCTGGTGGTGTATTGGGAACACTAATTGGGGCTGACCTGTTACACCTGCCCCAAATTGAGCGGATGACTCCAGGCATTCTTAGTATTGGTGGGGCTGGGGTTTTTGATGGTATTGCGCTGTGCGGTTTATTCGCCGTTTTGCTGACTTAGAAATTACTCAGAAATTCCAACAATTCACTTAATTGGTACATTCGGTTGGCTCGTAATTTATTCTGAAAAACGTTCTGAACAACACGACTTATCCCTAAAATTGATCCCCCATTAAGGTGGTTTTTCTACCCACTCGTACAGTTCTAAATCCGTTGAGGCGCAGGAGTGACAGCCCCCACACTTCCGCTGGTGTACGGGGCGCACCCGCCCTTTGCGAATTAATACATCCAGGATCGGACGGAGGGCATCGGCATCCATTTGCCAGTGTTGACATAATTTGGTCAACGAAACTTGCCGGTGCGTTTGCAGATAACGTTGTAGGTCTTGCAAGAGCATCCCTTACCTCCCGGAGGGTACCCGCCGCAAACGGGGGCTACTGACGGCACGCAATCCCCACAAAACCCCCAACTGTACCAGCATGAGTCCCAATACCCACAACAGGGAACGTGCGGGGTGTTCATTAAAAGTCATGAACTGGTAATAAAAGGTGGCAACCCAATAGGCCAGCCCGGTTGTCCAACAAGCGATAAACACCGTCCAGCCTAGATTGGTTTCCCGATAAACCGCCGCCGTTGCCGACACACAGGGGAAATACAGCAGGACAAACAGCAAAAACGCAATCGCCGCCGTGGTACTGCCAAAACGGAGAGCCATTTGACCAAAGGTAGTCGTCTGCACCCCCAATTCCTCCGCCACTGCCTCCTCATCCCCACTCCTGCTGACTACCCCCATCCCCAGCGGGTCCAGCAACTGCTCCCCTAGGGCGGCAAAATTTTGGGGAATGCTGGCAACTGCTTCCTGGAGACCACCCCACAGGTCAAATGCCGCCGGTGGTTCCCCACTATCTGCCGCTTCCGCCTGCGCCAACTGCCCATAGAGGGAATTCATCGTCCCCACCATCACCTCCTTGGCAAACATCCCGGTAAACAGCCCCACCGTCGCTGGCCAATTCTCCGGTTGCACCCCCATTGGCGCAAATACGGGTGTAATCTGCCGACCAACGGCACTGAGCAGGGAATCGGTACTGTCCTGTTTCCCAAAGGAACCATCCGTTCCCACCGAATTTAACAAGCCCAAAATCACCACCATCACGATAATCATCCGCCCCGCTTTGGTAATAAACGCTTGCAACCGTCCCCAGGCGTGGATGGCTACCCCCTTGAGCGTGGGCAAATGGTAGGGCGGCAATTCCATAATGAAGGGAGCCGCTATCCCCTGTAGCAGGGTGCTTTTCATCACCAAACCCGTAAACACCGCCGCCCCAATGCCAATCAGGTAGAGCAGAAACACCACATTTTGGGCATTCCTCGGAAAAAACGCCGCCCCAAACAGGGCATACACGGACAGCCGCGCCCCGCAGGACATAAACGGGTTCATCAGAATCGTCATCAACCGGTCCCGTTGATTTTCCAAGGTACGGGTCGCCATAATCGCCGGGATATTACACCCAAACCCCACCAGCATCGGCACAAAGGACTTCCCCGGCAAGCCAATCCACCGCATCAGCCGGTCCATCACAAACGCCGCCCGCGCCAAATACCCGGAATCCTCCAACACCGATAAAAAGACAAACAATAAGCCAATTTGGGGAATGAAGGTCGCCGTCGTTTGAATGCCACCCCCCACCCCGTCCGCCAACAGCCCAATCAACCAGCCGGGTGCATGGAGTTGGGTCAACAGATGCGCCGTGCCCTTCACCGCAATCGTGCCCACCCCTATATCAAAAAAATCCACAAAGGCTCCCCCCACATTCATCGCCACGAAAAACATGACGTACATCACCCCGAGGAAGATGGGAATCCCCAGCCACCGGTGCAACACCCAGCGGTCAATCCGATCTGAAAGCGTTTGGCTGACCTGACCGGGCAGGGTAACCGTCGCCGCCACCACCTCCCGAATCCAGGTGTAACGGACATCGGCAACCAAGAGGTCAATGTCTTCCCCCAAGGTTTGGAAAATCTCCTGCCGATGGGCTTCTAACACTGGTGCAACGTTCGCCCCATCCACCGCTTGCAACCCGTACAGCACCGCCCAAGGGGAACCCAACCCTGCTGTATGGGAAAGTTCGGTAAAGGCTTGCTCGATCACCGGGGGATAAACAGGGCGCACCCCCGCCCCCTGCGGCTGGGTCAATGCCTGCCGGATGACTGCCTTAAGTTCTGCCACCCCCCGCCCCCGATGGGCACACAACGGCACCACCGGACAGCCCAACCGCCGTTGCAACCCGGCGAGGTCAATCCGCATCCCCCGCCCTTCCGCTTGATCCATCATGTTCAGGGCAATTACCAGCGGCACCCCCATTTCCAAAAGCTGGGTCGTCAGGTAAAGATTCCGCTCCAGATTGCTGGCATCCAGGATATTCACCACCAGGTTGGCTTCACCGCTGAGCAGGTAATCCCGTGCCACCTGTTCATCCAGCCCCGTGCCCCCCGCTGCCACATCCAGGGAATAAATCCCCGGCAAATCCACCACCGTCACCGTTTGCCCCTGATCCCGGTAGGTGCCCTCCTTGCGTTCCACCGTCACCCCGGGCCAATTCCCCACCCGTTGGCGCGCCCCCGTCAAGGCATTGAATAGGGTCGTTTTCCCACAGTTGGGATTTCCCAGTAAGGCAATCGTCCGCTTGCTCATTGCCCATCGCTCCCTAAATTTGCTTCTCCCTCCACCGGCACTACCTGTAATGCCGCTGCTTCCCCTTTGCGCAGACTCAGGGCAAACCCCCGCACCTCAATTTCCGTCGGGTCTCCCAAGGGCGCATGGCGTTTCACCTGCAGGATCGTCCCCGGCGTTAAGCCCATCCCCAGCAATTTCCGCTTGTAATCCCCCGCTCCCGGCGCATAGCCCACCACCCGCACCCGACTGCCAATAGTCGCCTCCCCCAAGGTCATCCTGGGCATTGCCGCCTCCCATCGCTCGACACCAATCCGTTCCGCCATACCCGCCCCCAACCCCCACCGCTGACCTTGACATTCCACCAGCACCGACCCGGAATCCAGATGGCTCAGCACCGTCAGCACCGCCCCCTGGGTAATGCCCATGCCCACCAACCGGGGATTGGCATCATCACAATCCACCCGCACCACCCGCACCCGTTCCCCTGCCCGCATTTGAGATAGGGGCATTATTTGCAAATTACCTTCACTAGCAATTCCCGGCTTAGCCCGGCTCACTGCCGCCTCGTTGACATAGGTAAAACCCAGTTTTTGACCGTTATTTCCCGGCTGACTCCCTGAATGTGGCACCAGAACCTCCTTGATTATTAGTGGCGTTTGTAATAACTTTAGACCTGAACATAATAAATATTATTCTCAATTCAATTAAATTAAAACGCAAAGGCAACCCGACGGCGCCCCTGCCTTAAGCAAGTTTTAATGCTCAGGACGCCAAATTGTTATCAAATATTACGGATGGGATGGATTATAACTGGGAGGATTCTTGGGAGCGATTGTTTTGCAAGGTACTGCCAATGCCCTGCAAAATCCCCCGCCCAATCAAGCCCAAACCCCGCCCAATGATCCGGGTGAGCAGATAGGCGCTGGTACGGCCAATGTAATTTGCCACCGCCCGCAGTATGGGTGCCACCGCATCTTGAAACTCCAACCAGAGGGTGACCAGCCAGGGAATGCCCCGGAGTTGGGCCAGTTCCGCCGTGCGCCCCGCATACACCGGGTACAGGACAATCGCCTGGTCTTGGATACGCAAAAGTTGATAACAACTCTCAAAAATCGCCCGGGGTTCGTCCCAGTAGCGTTGCCAGCGGTAGCGTTGGGAAAGTTGGTTGCGGAGCCGTTCGGTTTCCCGGGTAGAGAGCAGGTTGCGGCGATAAAACCGTTGCTTCACCGATTCATGGTGGGGAAAGCAGTTGAGCAGGGGTTGCACCACCCCGTTGGCGACCTGGATCACCAGATTTTCCAGGAGGATGGCGGCGTGGTCGCTGGCGATTTGGCTGTTGGCTGCATACAAGACCCCATCAATGCCCAGGGGCGTTTGAAAGAGATGAAAGCTAAAAAGGTCCTTGACCAGGGGAATTTTGTCTAAAATCAGGGCGCGCACCGTGTCCCGTTGTGCTAGGTCGTGTTGATCTTATGTTAGGATAGAGAGAATAATTTATAGAGGAAAGAGGATGAAGTTGGTTTTTTTAGATGAAAACAAATGGCAGAAGATATTGGCTTTTTTACAGACAGAAGAGAGAGTTAACATTGGGAAAGAAGCAAACTGCAAACAGTTTA